>JAYXXU010000023.1:0-3860 GCA_036019135.1 Pseudomonadota bacterium
GGCTGAAATCGTGGGCTGCTATCTGCCGTATCTTTGGTTGCGGCAGGACAAGAGCATTTGGTTACTCATACCTGCCGCGCTGAGTTTGGCGGCTTTTGCATGGTTGCTCACCTTACACCCGACAGCATCTGGACGAGTATATGCGGCCTATGGCGGCGTGTATATCGCGGTGGCGTTGATTTGGTTATGGCAAGTTGATGGGGTAATCCCAACCCGCTGGGACTTGGTCGGCGGGGTAATCGCCTTGCTGGGAATGGCGATTATTATGTTTGCACCGAGAGGCTAGGCAACGACCTAAGAGACAGACCGTTGCTCCCCCTATTCTCCCAAACTACTCAACAGTTAAGCCACGGAACGAACAGCCAGACGTTTGAGGGAAAAGTTGTTTTTCAAAAACTCCGAATAATATCGCGCACTACGGGCTGGACGCTCCATCATCGGCAAGTGCCCCGTGTTGGGCAATTTGACAATCTGTGCATGCGGCAACAGCTCCTCATAATGTGCCAACATATCCACGTCCAATAGACCGTCTTTTTCACCCCACAGTACCATCGTCGGCATCTTGATCTGACCAATCTGCTCCATGAGCCAACTGTGCGGATAAATCTCCCGTAGCATGTGCATAAAAATATCAAACCAACGCTCTCGCCGCTCGTAATACTGCCGCGCCATCATCACCCGTACCTGACTCGGCATCCACGGCAGCTTATAAGCCGCTAACCCCATAAACGCGTCAAACTCAGCCAATGAGTGCAATAAAAATGGATTACGCTCAGTGCGCAAAGCCGTCTCCAAAGCACTATGGCTACGCGCAGGCAATCCTGCTGCATCGAATAATGCCAATGAGGCGACTCGCTTCGGTGCAAGACAAGCCAGACGTTGAGCAATAAAACCACCCATTGAATTGCCCACCACGTGTGCTTGATCAATGTTTAAGTAATCTAACAACGCCAAAATCCGCTCAGCTTGTGCTTGCGTCGAGTAATCTCGCCCCGCCTGATAGCCAGTTTGACCATGCGCAGGCAAATCCACGATCAACACCCGATAGTCTTTGACAAAATAACGAGCAAAACGTAACCAATGCGCTTTTTCGGCACTCAATCCATGCAGTAATAACAATGTGCCACGCTGCTTTTTGCTGCTGTGATTGGTCAGCCATGCCATCCGAAACCCATCAATCAGGGTACGACGCAAGCGCAAGCCATATAGCTGTGCCTCTCGGGTCATTGCTTGACGATACAGCAGCTTGCCCAGCTTCACCGTAGCCGCCTCCATCCGCCCAGACGACTGCCATGGTGCATCCATATGCCAAAGTTTACGCAAGACATCTTCATCTAAGATACGCTGGTGTAATGCCTCAACCAATACTTCTCCAATATCGGTTTGACTCATGATTCGGACTCGACTGCTGCATTGTCCGCGCCAAGCGCACGACCAACGAATCGATAGACAGGCTGACTACGTGAGAACTTAATCGGATGCGCCAATTGCTTTTGACTGGTGGTTTGGTCTGCTGCCAACGGGACATCAACCAACCAACCTCGCTGCTGTGCCAAATCGGATTCGACCGCCTCGCCCAGACTCAAGACAGGCTCAACACACACATCTAACGCCGCAAAAACCTGCTGCCAATGCGCAAAGGGCTGGGCAGCAACCGCATCTGCAATGGCCTGACGGACAGCCTGCCGATCCTCTACCGCCATGGATGCGCCTTTTTCGGCCAAAATTGGCAACTGCAACGCCGCTGCCAGACCCATCATAAATTGTGGCTCTAGACTACCAATGGACAGATATCGGCCATCTTGAGTGCGGTAATAGTCATAAAAACTTGCGCCATTGAGCATACCGCCCTCAGCCACTTGATCTTCACCACCTGCTACTTGAGCAGAAGCCGCCATGCTGTTCAATGTGAAGGCGCAGTCGGTCATCGAAATATCAATATGCTGCCCTTGCCCACTGACTTGACGCTCAATCACTGCAGCCAAAATCCCAATCACCGCATGCAATGAACCACCCGCCACATCTGCGACCTGAATACCCAATGGCGGAGGACCACTGTCTTGGCGGCCAGAGTGTCCCGCGATCCCCGCCAGCGCCAAATAATTAATGTCATGACCTGCCCGATCTTTATAATCACTGGTCTGGCCATAGCCCGTGATCGAGCAATAAATCAGTCGTGGATTCAATGCCTTGAGGTCATCATAACTCAAGCCCAACCGCGCCATCACATTCGGCCTGAACTGCTCTACCAGAATGTCATATTGACCAATAAGCTGTTTGATGCGTTCAATACTGTCTGGTTGCTTCAAATCCAACGCCACTGATTGCTTATTTCGATTCAAATATGCATGTGCAGTAGCTTGTCCATCGGCATAAGGTGGCATAATGCGAACCAGATCAACGCGAGTAGGTGACTCAACATGAATCACATCTGCGCCAAGATCCGCCAACATCATCGTGGCGAATGGACCAGGTAGCAGTGTGGAAAAATCTAAAACTTTCAGGCCAGTCAAGGGTGCTGTCATGTGGAATTCCATCTAACCTATGAGATCCGAATGGGTGCGCTGTATGAACGCCAGAGTCACCCAAGTGTCAGACAGGCTAGAGCAGCACGGTTTGACGCTCAATGACACAAGCCACCAGAATGACTGGCCAGATCGTTCAGCAGATCAGGTGAACACCTCAAACACTGGCTGTTTGGCCAGTTGCAACTTATGCGCGGGAGCACATTTGATGAGTCGAGATACCATCAGCATTCACTTTGTGAACGCTGCCCTGATGGGCGTTAGACGCTTGAATATTGACCTAAACGTTATTCTCAATCGCGCAGGGATTGACGCTGAGCTACTGGCACAACCACGCGCGCGCGTTTCGACGGATCAATATACTCGACTCGCTCAAACCCTATGGCTGGTCACACAAGATGAACATCTCGGCTTTGGCCGTTCACCACGTCGGCTTGGTACGTTTGCAATGATGTGTCGCCTTGTCATTCATGCAGGGACTCTGGGCAAAGCCTTAGAACGCGGCTCACAGTTTTATCGGCTGTTCGGTGAAGAGTGGTCAATGACCCTATCGCGTGATGCACATGATGCGCGTCTGTCCGTGCATATTCCAACGGATCGTGATCCTGAGCATTTTATTACTGAAAGCATGTTGATGATCTGGCATGGCTTGGCCTCATGGTTGATTGAGCGCCGAATTCCGCTAGAACGGGTACATTTTGCGTATGCTGAACCGGCACATGTTGCCGAATATGATGCGTTATTTTTTTCACCCGTCATGCGTTTTGATCAAGCTCGAACCGAAATCACCTTTGCGGCGGATTATTTAGACTTGCCTATTCGGCAGACTGAAGCCAGCCTTGATGAGTTTTTAAAGACTGCGCCAGCACAACTCTTGGTCAAATTTAAGAACTCTAGCTCATTGACCTCACGCATTCGTGAAGTGCTCAAATCGCATATTGGCGAAGAAATGCCAACCTTAAATGACGTGGCCGCACGACTCTATCTATCGCCACAGACGTTACGACGTCGCTTGGCCGCTGAGGGCAAAAGCTATCAAACCGTCAAGGATAACTTACGGCGCGATGCTGCAATTCACTTGTTGTTACGGCCTGAACTGACCTTAGAAGATGTCGCACAACAAGTCGGTTTTAGTGAAACCAGCACTTTCCACCGTGCTTTCAAAAAATGGACAGGCGTGACACCAGGGCTTTATCGGCAGCTGCACAGTGGTTAATTAATGATCGTGACGCTTCACTATAGGTCACTCTCGATTTCAGCGGCAACCTTGACGATGGCCTCTGAATTCGAGTGCATTGGTGGCATTAAACCATTTTTTCCATTTCGAGTAGCTTG
>JAYXXU010000024.1:0-5700 GCA_036019135.1 Pseudomonadota bacterium
GAACATAGCAAGAGTGAACCACCTGATCCCTTCCCGAACTCAGAAGTGAAACCTCTTAGCGCCGATGGTAGTGTGGCATTCGCCATGTGAGAGTAGGTCATCGTCAGCTCATTATTACTAAAGCCCCGTACATTAACTTGTGCGGGGCTTCTTTTTGGGGTGGGCAATGGGAAATTAGCAGGTGACTGGATTTTGCTCTGTAGTAATATACGATATCTTGTGTCATCTGTGCTGGCCTGAGATTTGGGCTGTCTACTCTCTGTTGGCTGCAAACATACCCCAAGAGATCTATGAGTATGCTAACAAATACGCCACCGCCACTTCCCCCTGTAAAAAGACTATTTACGCCGTCATTGAATAACGCATTTTTTGGGGGTTTCCTATTTGCTTTTGCTATTCCACCACTTGCCATCCTCATTTTTATACTAAAAGCTGCAAGCAGCTCACCTGATGGTCTTGGAGGTGGAGGCATTGTTATTGTTATTTTGATTACTTACGCTGTTACTGCCCCAATGATTGTGATCGCCGGATTTCTGTATGCCTATATCTCTGCGTTGATTGCTAGATTTTTTGGTCTTTCTTACCTATCGCCATTTACCACTTCTGCTGTCGGGATGATATCTAGTTTGCTGGGTACAGCGATAACCGGTTATATTTACTCGCATGAGTTCATTCCGTTAAATAGCGATTTAGCGGAAGCATATGTTCTTGCGTCTGTATGTGGACTTGTTTTGGGTGGAGCCATCGGTGCAACCTTTCCAGTCGGTTATGTTCCCGTTAAGCAGCACACTTGGCCATAACTTATGTGCAAAGTGACAGGGCTGGTTAATCCTCCCGAATCTGTCGAAACGTCAGATTAATCCGTGCTGTTTTGATTTTGCTGGATTTTAACAGGGCATGCTGCCAGTAGTCCTGTGTTTGGTCTTTCATCTCCAATAAGCTGCCATGTGCTAGCTCAACTTTGATCTGTTCGGCGCTGTGCAGATGCCGAAATGCAAATCGACGTGCAGCACCAAAACTCAGCGATGCGATAGAACCATGTTGTACCAGTTGTTTTTCTTTATCAGTGTGCCAGCCCATGCCGACCTCACCCGAATCATAGAAGTTGAGCAAGCAACTGTTATAGCGTGACTGGGTATGTATTTCGACCAGTTTTTTTAGTCGTAAGAGACAATCCGTCCAAAGTAGGGCGGTTTTTTCAGTACGAGAGTAGCCGTATTGAAACGGCTGCGAGCCATACCACGCGACCAATCGGCGAGTTTGAATCCGTTTGCCCATCATCCAGAGTTGATCAGGCTGCCAGTCAATTTCGTTTTGCAGTTGGAGAAAGTATTGGTCGGCTTGATTCGACGGCATTATCGAACCGTAGTGGTATGCTGTCCCATCTTTGGGTAGTAGTGAGCTGGGCGAACTGCTGTTTGGTGCAAATAAATCAGGCTGTATGAGGGTCGGCATGTGATGTTTTATCCGTGTCGTGAAGCAGTCGATTAGGCATCAGTTCATGCTCAAGCAAGTTAATTTTGCGTGATAACCCCCAACGATAGCCCCCAAGCGCACCACTGCTTTGAATCACCCGATGACAAGGAATAATCACGGCGATTGGGTTTTGACCAATCGCGCTCCCCACAGCGCGTTGAGCATTTGCGTGATCAATCCCATGAGCCAGTTGTGAGTAGCTGCGCAGTTGGCCATCGGGAATGCTGAGCAAGGCTTGCCAGACTTTAAGCTGGAATGCACTGCCTCTCAGGTGTAGTTTAAGTTGTTGCGGTTGCTTTGCGGTAGACAGTAGATCGACAACCGAATGTTGAAACGTGCTGTCCAGCGGTCGATAGTGGGCATTTGGATAATCTGCATATAAACGTTGTAGAGCAGTGGCTTGATCATCACAAAAGGCCAAGTGGCAAATGCCGACTTGAGTTGATGCGCAGAGGATTTGCCCTAACGGAGTCTGTGCAAAGGTGTAGTCGATGGTGAGTGTTGCGCCACCAGATTTAAACTCGCCCGGTGTCATGCCTTCGATCTGCACAAATAAATCATGTAATCGACTAGCGCTGGATAACCCAAGGGTTTGACTGGTATCAAACACCGAGTGCGCTGCTTGAAGTTGTGGTTTGGCTTGTTGCAGCGTGAGGTGCTGAATAAATTTTTTGGGCGACAGTCCTACCCAATCTTGAAACTGGCGCTGAAAATGGCTTGGGCTTTGGTGAATCTGCTCGGCGATGTCGGTCAGTGAAGGCTGCTGCTGATAGTGCTGCTGTAGGTATTGAATCGCTATTGCGATGCGTTGATAAGCGGCGCTCATGTGGGGCAATCTTTGGCTATCTGGAGCTCTATTTATATCCAGACTTGTCTGGTTTTTCGCCCCGTTTCTTGTGCATTTGGATACAAAGCCAGTCATGTATTGTACATGACTGGCAAATATAGCGCTTTAAAAATGGATTTCTAGGCCGAGATAAGGTCCTTTAAAATCGAAAGTGGCATCGGTGTTTTTGACGTCCTCTAGCTCGATTTTGAGCAGCCGATAACCTGCTTTTACACCAGCATCGACCAGTAGGTTGTCAATTAGGTCATATTTGATTTCGGCCTGTAGATCGGAGCTTCGAGCATCTTGATTGCGTCCGACTACGGCTTCAGCTTTGGCACTAAACCCTGTAAATGGCAGGCTACCGCCCACACTGGCATACGCAACAAGAAGGGTTTCTTTAATGTTGATCGTTTGGCTATTCAATGCAATTTCATTGCTACGAACGGTCATATCGCCATTCAGCAACGTCGCACCGAGCCCAACATCAACACTGATGATATTGTCCAAAATTTCGTAATAAGCGAGTAGATCCGTATTGGTCATATCGAGATCTAGGTTTGTATTACCAATAAAGGCTTGATTAGAAAATTGAAAGCCATTGCTTTGAGCATTGTCATCGCGTTTGAGTTGGACATGGCGTAAGCGCGCATTGGGCAACAGTGGTACGGGGTGCTCAACAGAGAGTGTCGCGCTGACCAAGCCTTTGTTGTCTTGGTTAAAGGTTTGTTGCGTCGTGTCAGTTTGGGCGATTTCGGTTGAGCCATCAGCATACCAATAGTCGATGCCGCCATACACCCCCACAAAATCTGCCTGAGCTGGCAGACTGATTAAGCCAATCAGGGCTGCACCAATAACGTGACGTGAAACGTGTTGCATGAGATGTCCTATCCAGCGTTAAATCTTGGTCTATAGGATATTGCAAAAAGCGGTCAATGGCTCGCATTATCTGGCGAGGGTTTTGTAGAGGATCGGTATGCACTCAGCCAGATGTGTGGAGGAGAGCAGAACACGATTGCCGTTTCGTTTAATGCTTTTAGGATTCAGATACATTCATCATAGGTAACCCGTTTATGCCAAGCGCTTTTTCGTTTTTGCAGCAATACCCACTATATATTGCCAATCAAGCCGTGCAACCACAGCACTGGTTGGATGTTGAGGACAAATATACGGGGCAAGTGGTGACACGAGTCGGCCTTGCCGATGCTGACTTGATGGAGCAGGCGATTGCAGCAGCAGTGGCGGCAGAGCATCCGATGGCGGCACTGAAAACCTATCAACGGCAGGCGATTTTGTTGCATTGTGTGCGGCGCTTCACTGAGCGGCATGAGGAGCTAGCGCAGGTTTTGGTGATGGAAGGCGGTAAGCCAATTCTGGCCGCGCGAGCAGAAGTGAATCGCTTGATCAGCACGTTTCAGTTGGCGGCCGATGCCGTCACGCAGACCGATCTGGGCGCGGTAATGCCACTGGATGTTACCCCCGCAGCGGCGCGCTATCGCGGCATGGTGCAGCGTGTGCCGATTGGGGCGTGTGCGTTTATCAGTCCGTTTAATTTTCCGCTCAACCTAACCGCGCATAAGATTGCGCCTGCGATTGCGGCAGGTTGTCCATTTGTGTTGAAGCCCGCCAGTCTTACGCCAGTCAGTGCATTGATCATGGCGGAAGTGCTGGCCGAAACGGATCTGCCGCAGGGCGCGTTTTCGATTGTGCCGTGTGAGCGGGCGGCGGCAGATGTTTTGGTGACGGATGACCGTTTGAAACTGCTGAGTTTTACGGGTTCGGATCAGGTCGGCTGGGACATGAAGGCGCGGGCAGGTCGCAAAAAAGTCGTGCTGGAACTCGGCGGCAATGCAGCAGTGTTGATTGAGCCAGATACCGATATTGATGCGGCGTTAGATCGTTTGGTGGCGGGGAGTTTTGGTCAGTCGGGGCAGGTCTGCATTAGTGTGCAACGCATCGTGGCACATGCGGCGATTTATGACGAACTCAAAACCAAGTTTGTGGCGCGGGTGGCGCAACTTGTTCCCGCCAATCCACAACTGGAGTCCACTGTGGTCGGTCCAATGATCAAGCATAAAGAAGCCGAACGTCTGAAACAGTGGATTGATGCAGCGGTCGCCAAAGGTGCAAATTTGCTCTGCGGCGGGGAGTTGAACGGCACGATGTTACAGGCGACGGTATTGGAAAATGTACCCGACGGCTGCGATGTGATTGAAAATGAAGCGTTTGGCCCTGTGGTGGTATTACAGCAATACCAGTCGTTCCGTGAAGGCTTAGCACTGATCAATCAGAGTCGTTTTGGACTGCAAGCGGGTGTGTATACCCAGAACATCAATCAGATGTTTGAGGCGTGGGACACGTTGCATGTCGGTGGGGTGATTATTAATGATGTGCCGACCTTCCGTGTCGATAACATGCCGTATGGCGGCGTGAAAGACAGCGGCTTGGGGCGCGAGGGCATTCGGGCGGCGATGCTGGATATGACCGAAGAGCGCGTGCTGGTGATCTGTGGAGCAAATGATCATGGTTAAAAATAGTGTGGCTAAAAACGGTGTGGCAACGCCACAAGGCTCAAAAGCCGTGTATGAGCTAAAGATTAGTCTAGTGGGTGCAAAGCCTGCGATCTGGCGGCGTTTTCGCGTCAGCAACCAGATCAGTTTGGCGCAATTACATGATGTTGTACAACGGGTGATGGGCTGGGAAGACTGTCATTTGCACAGTTTTAGGGTGCAAGATCAAGCTTTTAGTGATGCCGAAACCAGTTTGGAGATGGAGTGGTTTGCCGATGAAAGTAAGGTATTGCTGGGCGATGTGCTACAGCAGCCCAAAGAAAAAATGCACTACGAGTATGACTTTGGGGACAGTTGGGAGCATTTGATTGTCTTAGAAAAAGTGCTGCCCACTTCTATGCTGAGTGGTAAGGCGGTTGCGGAGGTTGTGAAAGGTGAGGGGGCGTGCCCGCTGGAGGATATTGGTGGGCTGGATGGTTGGTATTATTTTTTGGATGTGATCGCGCATCCTGAGAGTGAGGAGTATCAGGACGAGGAGCATCAACAGATGTGTGAGTGGGTCGAAGAAGATTTTAATCCGCGTTTTTATGATGTTAAGGCGGTGAATGAGGTGTTGGGGCGAGGGATTTAGAGCGACGCAGTTTGACGTATTGCAATGCCGACTCAATACAACACTACGTCGTTTTTGGCGCTATTAAGGCCATGCGTCGAGGCAGGTGGTGAGACTAATCACTGCCTACACGCTGGGTGATTTTTCTACAGAGTCCTGTCTCCATATCATAAATATGCAAACCTTCGACCCAGATTAGCAAATAACGCCCATCTGCACTGAAGTTTTCCATTCCTATTTGATTGGTGATCGGAGTGTAGTCATTTGGGGTTAAGATT
>JAYXXU010000025.1:0-5280 GCA_036019135.1 Pseudomonadota bacterium
ATCAATGCAGGAATGTGTAAGCCAAAAATCGAAACCTGTTCACCCTTAGCACTGATGAGGAGCCAGCCCAGTATTGGCATCGCGAGCATAAACCCATACAACGCCAGATGCATCAAGTGACTCAATATAAATTGTGCTTTCGGCAGTGTGGGTATAATGGCTGGTGTTTGTGATAACACTCTGGACAAAATTCGCAGCGACAGCAAGCCCAATACACTCAGCCCTAATCCATAATGAAGGGTCTTCATCAGTAGCCTTGGGTCACTGCCTCTGGGAAAAATACCTTTGAGTTCAATCGTTGCATAGGCAGCGACGATCAGCAACGCCATCAGCCAGTGCAAGCCAATCACGACTGAATGATAGCGGGTAGAAGCGTGCGTTTGCATCTCGAAAGTCCCAGTAGCGTATTAGATATAGATATACTGATCATGTCAGCAAAAAATTAACAGAATATTAATTGGAATAGGTGGGACATCTGATGTGCGCAAAGATTACGAGAGAGCAGGGAACGTGACAGTAAAACAAGTGCCACGTTGGTCACGGCCGTGGCTGATCTTGATTTTAGCCTGATGTAACTGAGCAATTTGTCCAACAATCGATAAGCCCAGTCCACTACCCGTTGAAGTCGCATCAGGTAGTCGATAAAACCGATCAAATACTCTATCCCGTTTTGTAGGTGGAATCCCAATACCTTGATCTTCAATAGATAGGTATGCCTGTTGTTGAGCATTCAAGCCGCAGCTGATCCAAATACTCTTGTGAGTGCCTCCATAACGGATGGCATTATCCAGTAGATTGCGCAGCAAAATCTCAATCTGATCTGGGTTGCCAATGACTGGCGTCGGCGGCGTATTGAGTTGCAGTGTAATGTGCTGTTGCTCAAGCAAGTACGCATGTTGTGTGGCAACGGTCGCAATCTGCTGTGCTAGATCAAGTGGCTGCTGTTCGTTGGCTTGGTGTTGTGGGTCTAATCGAGCCAGTACCAACAGTTGCTCCATCAAGCGGGTGCAACGGTCGACACCGTGTTGAATATCCAATGCCGCTTCGACCGCTTCAGTTGGATTGCGCGCCCCTTGTAATACTTGGGCATGCAGTCGAATTGCAGCCAGTGGTGTGCGCAGCTCATGGGCTGCATTGGCGGTAAAGCGTCGTTCACGTTCAAATGACTGATTGATTTTATGCAATAGCTGATTCAGTGCATCGACCATCGGTCGTAGTTCAGGCGGGGTCTGTTGTGGCTGGATTGGCTGCAAGTCATCAATCGCTTGCATGTCGATACGTTGAGTCAGTTGTTGTAATGGCCGCAGACTGATTTTGACCAAAATCAGAATCAGTAGTGCCAAGATGGGTAAAAACAACAGCGCGATATTCAGGAGATGCATGGCGGTTTCATCAAAAATTTGCTGACGAATATCGTCCCGCTCTGCGATCTGTACCTGAAATTGCCCATGTTGATCCCATGCGACAAAACTGCGATAGATTTCACGATTGATTTTGATCAGAGCATAGGCATCGTCACTGTCAATATCTTGGTCTCGCGACTCGTGTGTCTCATCGTCTGTTGGCGCAATCAGTGGGATGATGGGTTCGCTACTGATGCCTGTTGAGCGATACAGTAACTGTCCGTCACGTCGCCAGATTTGGAACACAATTCTTTCGCTATGCTGGCCATGCGCGATGTCAGGCAAGTTAGTGCTTTGATCATGCTGAAAATGTCCGACATGTAGAGATAGTAAGGCGTGTGCGGTTTCTGCCAGTGCTTGATCAAAAATCTCTTGTGCCTCATGTTTGACCGTCCAATAGATGCTGATGGAGCTGACAGTCCAGACTGTGACTGTGGCGCTCAGCAATAAAATCAATAGTCGCTGATTCAGTGATCGGCGACTGAGCCACGATGACGGCTGAGTGTTGATATTGCGATTGTTATGATAGGGTTGCTTCATGGCAGACGATCAATGGTGTAGCCGACTGCATGTACTGTGCGAATCAGGGTTTTATCCAGTTTTTTACGCAAGTGGTGGATATGCACCTCGACACTGTTGCTGCTAATGTCTTCTGCATAGGGATACAATGCATCTTCGATCTGTTGGCGAGTCAGGATTTGGCCACGATGATCTAACAAAAACCTTAAGACATGAAATTCACGACTGGTTAAGCTGATCGGCTGCTGCTGATAAAGGACGGTTTGGGCGTCAATATTCACGCACAGTTCACCGTGCTGTACCTGTTGATCAGTGCGACCCAAAGCACGGCGAGTCACTGCACCGATTCTTGCAATAACTTCATGTAGGTCATAAGGCTTAATCACAAAATCATCTGCACCCGCTTGTAGGCCATGAATGCGATCTTTGACTTGGTCGCGCGCAGTTAAAATAATAATGGGTAGGGGATTTCTTTGCTGACGAAGTTGCTGTAACAAACCGATGCCATCACCATCGGGTAGACCCAAGTCCAATAACATCACTGCGTACTCGTAGCTGGCCAAAAAAGCGGTAACTTGCTGACGACACGTGACATGATCGACCACAAACTGGGCTTGCTCTAGTCCAATTCGTGTGGCTTTGGCTAACAAAGCATCATCTTCAACCAATAAAATTCGCATGTGCATATCCCAATCGCTTTACCGCTGATTACAGCAATATATGCTTAAGATTTGCTTAAGCAGCTCGACTGATCTGATCAGTTATTTGGTGGGGTCGGTAGGGGGATTGACCCATATTGCTGGATTGTTGTGCTTGGATTTGGGTTAAGGCTCATGAATTTGATGCACGATCCAATCAATTGTCTCGATACAGCACAAAGAAAAATGGTTGCTTGATTCCTTTGAAATCCATCACACCCAACAGCGTATTGTCATCAATCCTCCGAAAAATATCAAAAATCGGAAAGTGATCATAAATCATCGTGGCACTGAGCTTGCCCCGAAAATCAACCATTCGAATCCGTGCGCGACTTTCGGAGGTTGTCATCATATGTTTAGCAGGCGTTGACAGCTTAGCGAGCAAATTTTGTAGCGGCAGTTGATACTGAGCGACCAACGAAATAGGAACCCAACGAGGGTCAATCGCAGCAACTTGATCATTGATTTTAAACAATAATGGATGTACGTGATCAGGGTCAAAAAATGCTTTGCCATACCAGCCAAACGATTCTAATAGCCCATCCATCAGATGTTGTGTCGGTAGGCCAACGCCGCGCCATTGACCAATCATCATATGTAGTTCGACTGCTTCCAATGCATCAAAAAAATCCAGTGCCTGTTCGGTTGTCGCACCCGATGTAATCATTGCTTGAAGTTGCTGAAGACGGTCAGTCATGCACACGATCCCTGTTGTGTTAGATGACATTTTGATACAGATCAGTTGCTTTGGGTAGCGTTAATCTTCAGGAAGACGCAACTAAAATAAGCAAGTTACGCCAATCATGTCAGATGGTTGTCTGAATGTGGCAGGCTAGATGTACGTGCGGCGTTGATTTGTCCTTCAGTTAGGTAGCACCATGTGTGTTCAGTCAGTTGTAGGGTGTCTAGATGCAGTTGACCGATCTGCGTGCGATGTAGATGCACCACATGATTGCCAACAGCTGCAATCATACGTTTGACCTGATGATATTTGCCCTGATGGATGACCATCGATAGGGTACGCTCGTTGATCTGCTGACAGTCATCTGCACAAAACAGCCCTTGTTCGCTGTGTAAGCTGACACCAGCCTTGAGTCGTGCAATTTGCTGTGGCGTGATCGGCTCAGAAGTTTGGATGTGATAGCGTTTGGGGACGTGTTGGCGTGGATGGGTCAGTGCATGCAAAAACTGACCATCATCAGTCAACAACAGTAGGCCAGTGGTGTCTTGGTCTAATCGGCCAACCGATTGTAATCCGCGATTGAGCAGTGGTGCTGGAAAAAGTGAAAATACACTGTGGTGTTTGAGGGTGTGATGTGAGCATTCATAGCCTGCAGGCTTGTGTAGCGCGATATAGATTTTGTCGCGATAGTGCCAGTCTTCGCCTGCCACATTCAACAGTAAGTTGGCAGGTTGAATCAGCGTGCGATCATCACGGTAGACCACACCGTTGAGTCGAACCTGCCCACTGTGGATCAAATGTTGACAATGCTTACGACTGCCAAAACCCTGTGACTGTAGAAGCTTATCAAGTCTAAGCACAATTAGCCTTTGGCTTGTTCGTGTAGCAAGAATTCCATCAGGGCTTTTTGGGCATGTAGGCGGTTTTCAGCCTCTTCCCACACCACCGCACGAGGATCATCCAGCAAGTCTTCCGAAATTTCTTCGCCACGGTGGGCAGGCAGACAATGCATAAACAATACATCCTCTGCGGCCAGATCCAACAGACGTGGTGTGACTTGATATGGTGCAAAGCGGCGTTTGCGGGTGTTTTGTTCGGATTCTTGTCCCATGCTTGCCCAGACATCCGTGGTGACCAGATGTGCACCTTCAACGGCTTCTTCACTGGTCTTGACCAGTTTAACGCAATGCGCGTAGCGCTCTAGTAAGGCCGGATCTGGCTCAAAACCATAGGGAGAGGCAACTCGCAACTCAAAATTGAGTTGGTGTGCTGCATGGATATATGAGTGGCACATGTTGTTACCATCGCCAACCCAAGCGACAGTTTTGCCAGCAATATCGCCCCGCTGCTCAATAAAGGTTTGGAGATCAGCCAGCAACTGGCAGGGATGAAATGCATCGGTGAGGCCGTTGATGACGGGGACTTGTGAGTATTCGGCAAAGCGCTCAACCGTGCTGTGTGCAAATGTCCGAATCATTACCACATCCAGCATGCGTGAGATCACACGGGCAGAGTCTTCAATCGGCTCACCGCGACCCAGTTGAGTGTCACGCGGTGACAAAAAAATTGCACTGCCACCAAATTGACTCATGCCAGCTTCAAACGAAATACGCGTGCGTGTACTGGATTTTTCAAAGATCATACCCAACACTTTGCCGACGAATGGCTGATAGATTTCGCCACGACGCTGCATCGCTTTGAGTTCAATTGCACGTTGTAGAATCTGCTTGAGTTCGTCTGGGCTGACATCTCGTAGCGTCAAAAAGTGCCTAAGTGCCATGTCGCCTCCAAAGAGAAGATCTGTCCTGATCGTAGTCGGCGTCTGAGCGCCAATCATACTGTGACGGAAAAACCTTGGAGTATACGGTAAGAGCATGGCTTGCGGCAAAGCGAACCATATGCTTTTTGCGCGTTTGCTGGCTTGATTTGGCTGCAAAAGAGGCTTTTATGCACGTCATGTGCAGTGCTGCCACAACCC
>JAYXXU010000026.1:0-9897 GCA_036019135.1 Pseudomonadota bacterium
GTTGAGGTAGGCTTGCTCGGTAAACTCAGCAACCGAGCGATTTTCAGTGGCGCTATTGACAAAGCTGGTCATGATCACAACAGAGACGTTAATCAAACAAGCCCCGATCATAGGGCTTTTTGCCACGTTTTCCCATGCCGAACGTCAGTACATGACGTGCTAATCCTTAACATGCCCATCAAGCTCTGCTTAAAAACCCAGCAAACAATCTCGCCAATCGACCAATGGCAAATTCAGCCACCCGAGCGGTTTGTTTAGAATAACTTCACGATAGAGGATGGGCAGGGATTTGGGTATATTGAGCCACAGATACCCATACGGATGTTATCCGGTGTACCTACCGACTACTCAAGGAACGACTCGTATCTATTTCTTACACACTTGGAGTCGAACCCATGACCTCTTCTATTACTACACTGAACGCTCAAGAACTTGATCAAGTGAGCGGTGGTTTTTTTCAAGCCCTCACTGCACCACTCGGCAGCGCCATTATTGGTGGTGTCTACGCGGGTAATGCTGCACTGAACACCCCACTGATTTCAAGCGTTGGTGAAGTATTGAACTTCTTCGGTGGCGGTCCATTGCATCAAATCCCTGACTTGGGTGGCTACTTGGTCTCCATCGCAGGTCTCGAATTGGGTCAAGCCTTAGGCGGCACTGGCTCAGGCACATTGCACTACGAAAAAGAAAAAGCAGCAGGTCAATATAACTTCTCTTTATTTGGCGGCTAATACTCGATTAGTACCCAATACGTCCCCTTTGCTGAACAGAAAATTGTGTTCTGTTCGGTAAGCGGGATTTTTTTATGAAGCCATACTGCACTATTCGGGGCGAAGAACATGCCAGATACAACTTCAACTCAAACTCACCACGACACGTCGCGCCGTTCCTTTTTGAGCAAATCAGGACAGTTGGCCGCAGCGGGAGTCGTCGCTGGATGGCTGCCGGCCTTCACCGTGAATGCGAGCGCGCAACTGCCCGCCCCACAAAATTTCCCAAGCCATATTCGACTCTATAAACAAGGCTTTAAAAACTGGGCAGGTGATATCCAAGTCGATGCGCTCTGGACATGTAGTCCCAGTAGCCCAGAACAAGTCGTTCAAGTGGTGAATTGGGCAAAAAATCAAAACTATCGTGTACGGCCTCGCGGCATGATGCACAATTGGTCACCACTCACCCTATCGCCTGATCAGCCAAATGGCAATCTCATCATGTTGGATATGACCCAACATCTTACCCAAGTCAGCATCAATACGCGGACATTGCCTGCGGTGGTTACCGCACAAACAGGCATTCAAATGGAGCATCTCCTCCAAAAACTACAAGACGTTGGGCTTGGCGTGACTGCATGTCCTGCACCGGGTGATCTCACGCTAGGTGGCGTGCTGGCGATTGATGGACATGGTACAGCCGTCCCTGCCAAAGGCGAATCTCGGTCACTGGGTCACACCTATGGCAGCTTTAGCAATTTGATTCTGTCCATGACGGCAGTGGTATTTGATGCCGATCAAAACCAATACGTCCTCAAAACCTTCCAGCGTGATCACCATGATATGCAAGCACTGCTTGTTCATCTTGGGCGGGCGCTGATTACTTCAGTGACCTTTCAAGCAGGTCAAAACCAGCGTCTGCGCTGTATTAGCCGTGTAGACATTCCTGCCAAAGAACTGTTTGCCAAAGACCCCAAAGCAGGGCGCACCTTTAGCAGCTTTTTGGATAGCGCTGGACGTGCCGAAGCCATTTGGTTTCCTTTTACAGAACATCCTTGGCTCAAGGTGTGGAGCGTCTGCCCACGCCGTCCGTTGTTTTCTCGCCCCGTATTTAAACCGTTTAATTATCTATTTTCGGATCGTCTACCCTCCGTTCTGACCAATCTGATCGAAGATATCGTCCTGCATGGCAAAGGCCACCTGACACCACTGTTTGGTCAAACTGCACTGGCGATTAGTACTGTTGGTTTAATTTCGACAGGAACCAAGGATATTTGGGGCTGGTCAAAAGACCTCTTGCTGTATGTCAAACCCACCACATTACGGGTCACCGCTAACGGCTATGCAGTGCAAACACGACGAGACAATGTCCAACGTGTCCTCCATGATTTTATTGAATTTTATCGGGATCGGATCGAAGCCTATCGTCAGCTTGGCCGTTATCCAATGAATGGGCCAATTGAGATTCGTGTCACAGGACTCGATCAACCGCATGAGGTCACCAGAGCCAATCCACAAATCCCTGCTTTATCCGCGGTCAAGCCTTGCCCGAACAACCCTGACTGGGACTGTGCGGTTTGGTTTGATATTTTGACCTTTCCAAACACACCTTATGCCAATCAGTTCTATCGCGAAATTGAGCAATGGATGTGGCAGCGCTATCGCGGTGATTCGTTGATTCGCCCCGAGTGGTCAAAAGGCTGGGGCTATACCGCTGATGCGGCATGGCAGGATACACAAGTCATCAATCACATCGTGCCAGCATCTTTGAGTGCAGGTGGACAGCCTGCCGCGCAACACTTAAATGCAAGTGCTGCAACACTCAATCGGCTTGATCCCTATCGGCTGTTTAGCTCACCGCTGTTGGATAAGCTGCTGCCGTAAATAAAACACTCAAAACAAAAATATGCAATTTATCACTTGCGCACACTGCTGATTGTCCTCGATCAGCAGTGTTTTTTTAAGGACGCGATGAACAGCGGATATGCTGTAAACCACGATTCCAATCAGCACGTCCCATTTCTCCTGTACTGGCCAATACAAAGCGTTGATCATCCAAACGCTTGGCCACCAATGCCATACCAACATCATGCACAGGCCACCAAGGAAAATTTGCACCGAACTGCTTCACCTCAAAATCAACTGCATGCACTGAACCATCTTTGAGCGTACTCACGCGACGAATGGCAGTGGGGGACAGACGCTCAATCTGAACAACACGTTGACAATCTGGCGGCTCAGGCAAGATTGTCTCATATCCTTCGACATCAGCAGGCGCAGTCGCCCAACTCCCCTCAAACCAAGCAATATCTGCCGAGGTAGCTGCTGGCACAGCTGCATGTGCCATACTACAAATCAAGAGACTCATCAAAAAACCAAGGCATGCATGGATTCGCATTGTTAGGACATTCCTTATCCAAAGGGAGGATTGATCGACGATTACGTCCGCTATCCTAGCAATCACGGACGCTGATGGGATTAGTCTTCTGAGTGCAGCTCTGCGGTAGTTTTGCCACCGCGCGCCCGCAACAGCTCTAGAGTGGCTTTTTCTTCAGGTAATGCCTCAGACCACTCAATCAAATCAAAGTCTACATCAAACCACAAGTCGCTGATCGAGGACAAAATCGTCATGCCATCATCATCTAGCGTGTTGGGATTCACCCCTTGATCCAACAAGGTGGCAACGACAGGCGCACACGCAGCACTGGTTGCATCCCACAATGGCCCAAAAAACTCCTCCACATCCCACAGATGCACATTTGCCCCTGCTTGGATCAGCGCTTGAATGATGGTTTGGTAGGGTTGCAGACTGCTGGCCTTTTCGGCTTCTTCAAGGGGTTGATCGGTTTCATAGCCATGCACAATGGCTTCCCACCAGTTAAACAACTGATCACACACTTGGGTCAAAGGTGTGCCCAATTCTGGATGTAAAAAATTTGGAGACAGGCCTTGCTGTAATAGCGCATTTACCTGTTCAGGATCAAGCGCAGCAATCGCTTGGGTCAAAGCAGTTTGTTCAGAAGTCAGCATAGCGGCAGGCGTTCCCTAGCAGGTCACAAATCAAATGATTGGATATTGTGGCACACTCACCAACCGCTAAGATGACATTTACACGATATTCTGAATAGCCACTTAATGGCATAACACGCTCAGATACCGTGCCAGATCCGATTAAGCATGACTGACCTTGCGACCAGACAGATCTGTATCATTGGAGGAATGATTCAATCGTTCGACCAGCACTGTGAATATACGACCAATGGTAATGACCGACACAACAGCAACAGGCAACATCAAGACTGGCATTTCAGCAAACAAAAACATGAGGGCGACTCCTTAGTGATTGATCGCGCTCACCCACAAACATCAAGGCGACGGGATCAGGATAACAAAGGGCGATTTCAAACATCGAGCCGTGCTTTGAACATAGCGGGTTGTTGTCGGCATAAAAGCCCTGCATTGTCGAACAAAAACAAAACAATTACCCAAAAAAAGGCCGCTTGTTGGACAGACCGACAGCTTTATGAATGAATGGTGATAAAAAATCGAAAATCCCGATCAAGTCAGGATTTTCGATTGATTTATTAAGACCTACTTCACTACCTGATAAACAGATAAGCAAATCACTAATAATTCAATACACGATCTGCTAATGATCACTGGCGCTTGACGCACCAATTCCTGTCATCGAACGGACAAACTGTGCATCAAATGCCTCACGCTCAGCAGTCGCACGCGCACTCCGATCAGTCACCGAAAACAACCAGCAACACACAAATGCAATCACAATCGAAAACAGCGCGGGATTGCTAAATGGAATCGGAGCAGTGGCACTTAAATGCAAGGTATCCACCCAAACGGCCTTGGTCATACCAATTAAAATCACCGATGACAACAAGCCTGCTGTGCCGCCCACTACGGCACCACGTGTGGTCAAGCCACGCCAAAACATTGATAGCAGTAATACAGGGAAGTTAGAAGAGGCTGCCACGGCAAACGCCAAGCCCACCATGAAGGCCACATTTTGTTTTTCAAACACAATCCCCAGCAGCATAGCCAGCACGCCAAGCGCCACGACTGCATAGCGAGAGACACGCATCTCCTGCTTTTCGGTTGAGTGACCATGTGCAATCACATTGGCATACAAATCATGTGATACTGCCGATGCACCCGATAAGGTTAATCCCGCGACGACCGCCAAAATCGTGGCAAAAGCAACTGCCGAAATAAAACCAAGGAACAAGTCACCGCCTAATGCATGCGACAAATGCACTGCCGCCATATTGCTTCCACCGATCAACTGGAGCGTGCCTGTTTCACTCATTTTGGCCAAATCCAGATATTGTGGGTTTTGTGCCACAAATAAGATCGCCCCAAAACCAATGATAAAAGTCAGCAGATAAAAATATCCAATAAATCCCGTCGCATAAAACACAGATTTACGGGCTTCTTTGGCATTGCCGACTGTAAAAAACCGCATCAAAATATGTGGCAGACCTGCCTTACCAAACATCAACGCCAAGCCTAGTGAAATGGCATCAATCGGATGACTGATCAACGAGCCCGGCCCCATGATTTTTTGGCCATCCGTTTCATGCACTTGGCTATAGACGTTGACTGCTGCACTAAACATACCCTCCAGACTAAAGCTATAGGCTTTGAGTACCATAAAGGCCATAAAAGTTGCGCCCGAGAGCAACATCACCGCTTTAATGATCTGTACCCATGTGGTCGCCAACATGCCACCAAACATTACATAGGCCACCATCAGCAGCCCTACCACGATCACCGCGATGTTGTAGTTCAAACCAAATAACAGCTTGATCAACTGCCCAGCACCAACCATCTGCGCGATCAAATAAAATGCCACCACCACCAAGGTGCTGACCGCAGCCATGGTACGCACTGGTCCACGCGCCAACCGAAAGGATGCGACATCGGCAAAGGTATATTTGCCCAAATTGCGCAAACGCTCAGCAATCACGAACAAAATAATTGGCCATCCGACCAGAAAGCCAATCGAATACAACAAGCCATCGTAGCCTGTCGCAAACACCATCGCAGAAATCCCCAAAAACGATGCAGCAGACATATAGTCTCCCGCAATCGCCAAGCCATTTTGGAATCCCGTGATACCACCACCTGCGGTATAAAAATCCGAGGTCGAGCGCGTCTTACTGGCCGCCCATTTGGTAATTGCCAGTGTCCCCGCAACGAACAGCAAGAACATGCCAATAGCCAGCCAATTGGTTGGCTGTTGGGTGGTTGTCCCCAAGTCCCCTTTCATTGCCCAGACCTGACTCGGCAGTAGTAGCATGAGACAAGCCAGCAGACGTGCGTAGACATGATGTATCAAGGTTGAAGTGATTGTTTTCATGATTGCACCTTGAGGATTACTTGACGGGTCATTTCGTCAAAATAGCGGTTGGCAAACCACACATAGATACCGCACAACACAAAAGCCGACACAATCACCGCCACACCAACAGGCATCCCCACGGTAATCACCCCACCAGACAACGAGCGATGCATCACCTCTGGAAACATCGCCACAAAACTAATAAAGCCACAATAAATGGCCAGCTGAATCGCCGCGAGCGACCAGCTCAAGCGGACTTTTTGTCGAATCAGGGTCTGAAAATCAGGATGGTTCAAAAATGCTTGAACCTGTTTTGCATCCATCGACTCGTTCATGACGTGCTGCTCCATGTCGATCATTCGGGTTTTTTGACCTTTTCACAGTAGCTGGATTTTGGAGACTTGAAACTTCGACTTTGGTCGAGACATCACGCACAACACAGTGTCAAGCAGTTATGCTGCGACATGCTCGACGAACAACACGGTGTCGGGAATCAAGCCACGGACAGACAAGGATTACGCATGAATGGCTGGCTGATTACAGGGGTTTTGGCGGGATATGTCGGCTTGTTGTTTTTGTGTGCTTTCTTCGGCGAGCGTCAATCTGCGCGGATCGGGGCGCAGGGTCGGCGGGTATTGTTTGCACTCACGCTTGGGGTGTATTGCACGTCATGGACGTTTTACGGGGCGGTTGGCTCTGCTGTACAACAAGGCTGGGCATTTTTTGCGATTTATCTTGGGCCTTTGCTGTTTTTATGGTTTGGCGCAGATTTATGGCGGCGTTTGGTCGTGATTCGTGCCCATCATTCGATTAGCTCAATTGCAGATTTTTTGGCGGCACGTTATGGCAAATCCCCCATACTTGCGGCCATGGTCACTTTGTTTGCAGTGATTGGCGTGCTGCCGTATTTTGCGCTGCAACTACAGGCGATTTCGCTCAGTGTCAGCGTGCTGATGCCAGAACAGACCAGTCAGCAGGGCTTTGATTGGCCGAGTGTGGGTGTGTTTGCACTGACTGCAGGATTGGCGACCTTGGCCATGTTGTTTGGCACGCGCCAACTGCACAGCAATGAACGACATGGCGGCCTGATGCTGGCCGTCGCGCTCGAATCCGCGGTTAAACTGTTGGCACTACTGCTGATCGGCGGATTTGCACTGTGGCAATTGCACCAGTCGGCCGAGCCTGTGCCATGGATTGCCAGCTTGGCATGGCCAGATCATCTGCCCAATGGATTTCTTGCACAGACACTGGTGGCAGCACTGGCGATGATCTGCCTCCCACGTCAGTTCCACGTCGGAGTGGTCGAGTGCAGTGATGTCCGTGATCTACCACCCGCACGGCGGTTGTTTGCGGGTTATTTGTTGCTGACGGTGTTGGCGATTTTGCCGATTGCATGGTGGGCAGGTGCGCAGCTAGATCCACGCGCCAATCCTGATATGGCTGTGCTGTTGCTGCCCTTGCTATATGACCAACAGGCACTGGCCTTGTTGGCTTTTTTAGGTGGTTTTTCGGCGGCAACAGGCATGCTGTTGGTGGCCAGCGTTGCGCTGTCCATTATGCTGAGCAACGATCTGGTACTGCCCCTGCTCTGGCGGCTGGGTTGGCTCAAGCGCGACACACCGCATTTGGTGGATTGGGTGCGCTGGATTCGGCGGCTGTCTTTATTGGGGCTGATGCTGCTCGGCTATGCGATGTACCGTCTGTTGGGATCAAGCACACAATTAGCCAGCATTGGGCTGCTGGCCTTTGCGGCAGTGGCACAGTTTGCACCCGCACTGATCGGCGGGGTGTACTGGCGCGGCGGCAGCAAAACTGGCGTGATCGCAGGCTTAACCGCGGGTTTTATGCTGTGGGCATTGACTTTATTGCTGCCGAGCCTGATTCGGCTGGGCATTGGGACAGACACTTGGTTGACCGATGGCCTATGGGGCATCGGACTATTACGTCCCGAAGCGTTATTGGGCAGTCATGGGCTAGACCCGATCACACACGGCGTGCTGTGGTCTTTGTTGATCAATACTCTGCTGTACGTGGTGGTGTCACTGCGATTTCGACCCTCTATGCGGGAGCAGATGCAGGCGTTACATTTTTTGCAACTAGAAGATCATGCGCAGCCGCCACTGTATGTCAGCACCAAAACCGCACCCAGTCGATTTCAATTGATTGATCTCTATACGCTTGCCGCCCAAATCAGCGGGCAAGCACTGGCTGAACAAAAATTCAAACAATTCGCACAGCAGCTTGAGCAACCGTTCAATCTGTATCAGCCTGCCGATGGCCGCTGGTGGCGCATGACTGAACAACTGTTGGCAGGTTCGATAGGCACTGCAACTGCCAGAAGCCTCCTCAGTACCGCCCTGCATGACAAAGGCATGGGGGTGGCTGAAGTGGCAGGCTTACTTGATCACGCCTCACAGTGGCAGCGCTTTAATCAAGCCCTACTGGCCACGATGATGGATCATATTGCCCAAGGCATCAGTGTGGTGGATGCGGATTTGCACTTGGTGGCATGGAATCGCCGTTATCTAGAACTATTTGATTATCCCATAGATTTAGTCTATGTCGGCTGCCCAATTGCTGATCTGATTCGCTATAACGCAGAACGCGGTGAATGCGGCATAGGGGAGATACAAACCCATATCGACAAGCGCCTAGATTGGATGCGGCGTGGCAATCCACATACCTTTGAACGGGTACGCAAAGATGGTCGAGTAATTGAGATGCGCGGTCAGCCAATTCGAGGCGGTGGATTCGTCACCACATTTGCCGATATTACTGAGTTTCGACAGGCTGCCGCGGCTTTGGAACAACGGGTACACGAGCGCACTGAACAGCTCGAAGATGCCTTGGCGCAACAAGCCGATGCACGCCAAGCTGCTGACTTGGCCAATCAATCCAAAAGCCGATTTGTGGCGGCAGCCAGCCATGATCTTTTGCAACCGATGCATGCCGCACGATTGTTTGCGGCCAGCCTCGCCGAAAGTCAATTAGACCCTGCGGCACAAGCCTTGGTGCAGCAACTGGATCGGTCTTTGTATGGTGCCGAAAGTATCTTATCGTCTTTGCTCGACATTGCACGACTGGACACAGGGACGCTGCAACCCACATTAGAGGCCGTCGAGCTGGCTCCATTATTAGCCGATTTGCACAGCCAATATGCACCGTTGGCCACGCAACGCGGTCTGATTCTGCGTGTGTATCCCTCGCCACTGTGGGTCATTAGCGATCCGCAATGGCTACGCCGCATGGTTCAAAACCTGTTAAGCAACGCCTTGCGCTACACCTCACAAGGTCGCGTCGTGATGGGCGTACGAAAATCCGCACAGGGCGTTCGGCTATTTGTCTGTGATACGGGACTGGGGATTGATACTGCACAGCAGGCACGGATTTTTGATGAATTTCAGCGGGGCACAGCCGCCTCGCCATGGGGCGAACAAGGGCTGGGGCTAGGGCTAGCTATTACATTACGGATGGCCAAACGTCTCGGCCACCGCCTAGATTTGGACTCTGCTCCACAGCGCGGCTCACGGTTCTGGTTGACATTGCCCGCTGCACAAGCACAGCACCGACCCAGCATCCCAGCACCGACTAACATCCCGATGTTGGCGGGATTGTCGATTCTGTGCGTTGACAATGATGAGGCGATTTTGATGGGAATACACAGCCTATTGAGCCGTTGGGGCTGTCAAGTCTATTGCGCAACAACGTTACAGACGGCGCTAGCACAACAACAGCAACACCACTGCCAAGTTTGGTTGATGGATCAACATTTGGATGACACCATGACAGGTTTTCAACTGCTTCAGCAACATCTGCCACATGGAGTTG
>JAYXXU010000027.1:0-6254 GCA_036019135.1 Pseudomonadota bacterium
GACAGATAAGCGCATTGTGCCAGTTTGGGCAGTCAAGAATAACAAACTCAAAAAGACCTCACGCAACCCAATCAGCAAGACTGCCAAGGTATTGGGGGCATTCACCGATCAAGTACAGGCTGCACCGACCGTAACCCGTGAGGTGATTGGCTCGATTAGAGAGGTGCGTAATAATCCTGACTATGTTTCGGTCTTCCAAGCCCCTCGTTCAATCCTGAATCAACCCGTTTCCTCCTCGCGTCGTTTTGCAGCACAATCGTATGCGCTGCCACGCTTGCGTATGATTGCCAAAAAACTCGGCATGACCATCAATGATGTGGTTTTGGCGATTTGTTCAGGAGCCATGCGCGCCTACCTCCTCAATCAACGCGCTTTACCGAAAAAGCCACTGATTGCAATGGTACCTGTATCGCTACGCCAAGATGCCAGTGACAGTGGCAACCAAATCACCATGATCCTTGCTAACCTTGCGACCCATCGGCCTGATCCGATTGAGCGGATTGAGATGATTCATCGCAGTGTCCAAAACGCCAAAGCACGCTTCGGGCGGATGTCTCAAACTGAAATTATCAACTATAGTGGTATTGTCTACTCGGTCGCAGGTCTGAATCTCATGTCAGGGATTTTACCGAAATTACAGGCCTTTAACTTGGTAATCTCAAACGTGCCTGGCCCGCGTGAGCCGCTGTACTGGAACGGTGCGCAACTTGATGCGTTATACCCCGTCTCAATTGTGATGGATGGTCAAGCGATCAACATTACCTTGACCAGCTATATGGATAAACTCGAAGTCGGGATTACCGCTTGCCGCAAGACACTGCCACGCATCCAAAGCCTGCTGAGTCTACTAGAGGATGAGATTCAGACGTTTGAGCAACTGACTGCGCACTTACCAACGCCTGAAGCCAAATCTTAAACCATACGGCCAAATGATGAACACATGCACCACTTGCCCCTCACTGGGGCAGGTGCTCTTTGTTCGAGTCCTAACGCAATTTGCCTAATTCAATAGTCCAGCAAATGGAATAAATTGTACGAATTGTCCAAGGCTGACCGTTTCATTGGTATCAATTACCGCAAACCCATCTGCCCAAGCAGCGGATGACAGCACCCCACTGCTCTGATTGGGATGTGCTACCAACTGGCCTTGCTGTAGCTGCACACGCAAATACTCACAGCGCGCTTGTGCTTTTTTTCGTTCAAATCCAGCAGGCACTCGTACACTCAGCGGGGTCACGGCTTGTGTCTGACCTTGACGCTGCTTGAGATATGGTAAAACCAACACCAAAAACGTTACCCAAACAGATTGCGGATTGCCAGGCAAGCCCAACAGAGCAGTTGCGGATTGCCCTTGACCAATCTGCCCCCAAACCACAGGCTTACCCGGCTTAATCGCCACCTTCCAATGACTGATCTGCCCGATCTCTGCCAACACTGATTTGAGATGATCCGCGTCGCCAACTGATGCACCACCCGTAGTCAATACCACATCACTGCTCGCAGCAGCCTGTAACAATCCAGCCCGTAGCTGACTCGGATCATCGGGCAGATGCGTAACCTGCACGACATCACAACCCAGACGTTGTAATAAAGCCACCAAAACAGGAGAGTTGCTATTATAAATTTGTCCAACTGCCAAGGGTTGACCAGCACTGACCAGCTCATCTCCAGTGGCGATCACGCTGACTTTCAGGGGTGTGTACACACACAGTTGTGCCTGCCCAACGCTCGCTAACACACCTAACTCAGCCGCATCTAGTCGTGTCCCTTGCACAACCACCCGCTGCCCTTTGGCAACATCTTGACCCGCAAGACGGATGTTTTCGCCCAATTGTGGTGCATGTTGTAGCTGTACCAGACCATTCGGCAAAACCTGTACATTTTCTTGCATAACTACAGTGTCTGCACCTTGAGGAATCGGCGCACCTGTAAAAATCCGCATCACTGTTCCGTGCTGTAGCACTTGCGGCGCTTGGCCAGCATAGCAAGTAGCACTGACCTTCATCGACTGCCCCACACCCCAGTCCGCATGCGCACAGGCATAGCCATCCATCGCGCTATTGTTCAATGGGGGAATATTGCAGGTGGCATCGACATCCATCGCCAACACGCGCCCTAGAGCGGCGGACAACTCAATCCATTCGGTCGTCAACGAGGGCTTACTCGCCAAAGCATGCTCAGACAGTTGCCGCAAAAAATCTGCAATCGGGGTCAACGGCTTAGATGGTGACATAAAAAAATACCGCATCTGATGATGCGGTCATTGTAGGAGGTTCACGCTTGAATTGACATGAGCTGCTACTTAGTCAGCTCACAACAGCACATGTCTACATCAATCGGTCATCAGCATTACATTTGCTTTGGCAGATGACAACGCTGACGCAGTGCCTGACAGGCAGTTTGAATCATATGTTCGGTGATTTGGACTTCACGGCCTTGCTCATCAACCACATTGCATACCCCATATGCTCGTTTCGCTTGCTGGAGCGCTGAGCGTGTACTGTGTGACATTGCCATCTGTTGTTGGGTATATGCTTGCATCATTGACCTCGCTTGCCAGTCGATTCGACTGATTTCTGACTTGACAAGCTCAGTATAGACAGACTTGATGACAGTTGTATTCGGTGTTCAACTCTAATCTGTAACACTCTTTAATGCCTGAGAATGACTCTCAGGCAATGATTTTTGATACATTTTTTGCAGACGTTGGTCACATAAAGCCATCCGTCCGTCACGCCAATCACTTGACGACAGCCAAGTCAACAGCGCCTAGGTCAAGATAATGTCATATTGTTCTTGGGTATATAGATTCTCGACTTGGAACTGGATGACCCGCTCAATAAAGTGCTCCAGATCAGCTACCGCAGGTGCTTCTGTCGACAGCAACCGATCAATAATCGCAGGATGTGCGACCACCATATAGCCATTCGGGGCTTGATAAGCACGGGCACAGCGCATGACCTCTCGAAAGATTTCATAGCAGACGGTTTCGGCGGTTTTGACATAACCACGCCCATGACAGGTTGGACATGGCTCGCACAGCAAATGCTCCAGCGACTCTCGTGTCCGTTTACGGGTCATTTCGACCAGACCCAGCTCGGAGACTTGGGTGATCTTGGTTTTGCTATGATCCCGTGCCAGCATTTTTTCGAGTGACTTCAGCACCTCATCCTTGTGGCCTTGCTCCTGCATGTCAATAAAATCAAGGATGATACTCCCGCCCAGATTGCGTAAACGCAACTGACGTGCAATCACATGCGTCGCCTCCAGATTGGTTTTGAATACCGTGTCTTCTAGCGAACGCCCACCGACAAATGAGCCTGTGTTGACATCAATCGTGGTCATGGCTTCGGTTTGATCAATGATCAAATATCCACCTGACTTTAAGGCCACGCGGCGCTGTAGCGCTTTTTGCAGATCGTCTTCGACATTGTGCAAGTCAAACAATGGCCGCTCACCTGGATAATGCACCAAGCGCTCCAAAACAATCGGAACAAACTCTTCAGCAAACCCATTGACCTTTTGGTAGACCTCACGCGAATCAATATAAATCTTGGTGGTTTGCTCACCTGCCAAATCACGCACGATCCGCTGCGGCAGTGGCAACTCCTCAAAAATCAAATCGGGCGCATCTAGTGTGCGCTGACGTGTTTGGATCACCTCCCACAGCCTTGCGAGATAGCGCATATCCTGCTCAAGTTGCTCACGCAAGACACCCTCTGCGGCTGTCCTGACGATGATCCCACCGGGTAGCTGATAGGCTTGTTGAATCTCTTCAACCAGTCCTTTGAGCCGCTCACGCTCCTCGGTTTGTTCGATGCGTTGACTAACTCCCGTATGCTGTCCATAGGGCATCAACACCAAATAACGCGACGGAATAGACAAATCCGTGGATAACCGTGCGCCCTTACTGCCGAGCATGTCTTTCATGACCTGCACAGTGATGGTTTGTCCCGTATGCAACAATTGATGCACATCAGGCGCGGGCTGTTGACGCGACCACACCATATCATTGATATGCAAAAACGCGGTGCGAGATAAACCAATCTCCACAAATGCAGCCTGCATCCCTGGCAATACCCGTACCACTTTGCCATTATAGATATTGCCAACCAAGCCCCGCCGTGCGCTGCGCTCCACGAATAACTCTTGCACAATGCCATTTTCGACCAAGGCCACACGGCACTCCATCGGCGTGACATTAATTAACAACTCTTCAGCCATACCGATAGATCATCCTTTAGTGTTGGGTGGTGTCCATCATGGCAGATGCGCGCTGCAATAGTTGCAGGGTTTCAACCAATGGCAATCCCACGACATTACTATAACTGCCCTCAATACGGGGAATAAAAGCCGCTGCACGGCCTTGAATCGCATACCCCCCCGCTTTACCCAATGGCTCACCTGTCTGCCAGTATGCCCACATCTCTGACTCAGACAATGTACGCATTGCAACGGTAGTGTGTACCACAGTGCTGAGTGATTTCATCGCAGTTGAGACAGCAACCCCTGTCATCACCTGATGCTGTCGACCTGACAACAGGCGCCACATCCTTACTGCATCGGGATAATCAATAGGCTTGGCTAAAATCTCGCCGTCTACCGTCACTGTGGTATCCGCAGCAATCACAATTGCCTCAGCACTGACATGCGGACGTGCCGAAGCAGCTTTTTCAAGTGCCAGACGCTCAACATAGTGTGCAGGGGATTCATTCGGTTGAACGGACTCATCAATCTCAAACACTTGAACCGTAAAATCAACCCCAACCTGTGCCAGTAGCTCACGGCGACGTGGAGAACCTGAAGCCAATACGATCATGAGCGCCACCGTTTCAGACTCAAAGACACTAACGGCCAAGCCAAAACACTCGATAGCCAAGGCAACCAATGTGACAAAGACACTCCCTGCCCCAGCATTTTCTGTAAAATAAACATCAACAACATATGTAAAAAACAGCCGATCACCACAAACACCCAGACCATCAAAAATGGCAAGACACGACGATTACGGGTCAGTAAGCGCAGCAAAAACGCAATTAAGACAAAACTCAGCGCATGTTGACCCAACTGATAATCCAGCATCAGGTCACAGGTTAGACCCACTGAGAATGCAAACCAAACACCACACCATTTTGGCTGATACACCACCCAAAACAACATGATCAGCAGCATAAAATGTGGGCGCCAAACCATCACCTCATAAGCCAATGGATACACGGTTAGGACAGAAGCAACCACCAAGCTTAAGACAATCAACAGCAGTGGGTCACGCTGATTGGCACTCTCACCACGCAAAACCCGTCCAATACTAGGGCTGCTCATTCGGCTGTACTCGGGCTAAAGGTTTGGAAAACAGCAAGACCACATGATGGCTGCCTTCAAGCTGTGCAGTGGGCGTAACTCGAATATCAGCAAACTCCTGACTGCCTGGCCGCTGCACATCGGAGACCATCCCAATCGGATAGCCTGCGGGGAAGCGCTCACCCAGCCCCGAAGTAATCAAGTGATCACCAACTTCAATATCTGCTGTGTTCGGAACATACTCCAGCAGCAAACTACTGCTGTCACCTGTCCCTGTCAAAATCGCCCGCATCCCCGTACGCTCGACACGCACGGAGGCAGAATGCTCTTTATCTGAAAGCAACAAAACACGGGCACTATGTGGATACACCTCCAATACCTGCCCCATGACGCCATGATTATCCAGTACGGTCTGACCGACAAAGACCCGATCCTTTGCACCACGGTTAATCACCAAGATATGTCGTAATGGGTTGGTGTCTGTACCAATGATCTCAGCAATCAACAGTCGCCCATCAATAATCAGCGGCGTATCCAGCAAACCTCGCAAGCGCGCGTTTTCTGCGGATAACTCAGCGAGCTTTTGCAATCGGACATTGGCTTGTAAGAGTTCAGCCTGCATTGCGGTGTTTTCACGCCGCAAGACATCTTCAGATTTGGCTTGTTGACTCAACCACTTGGCGGACAAGACGGGATAGTTCGCCAAATGATAAATTGGATTAAATGCGGCATGCATCTGTTGACGCAGTGGATTGAACCATTCGGGATGCTGCCAATCACTCACCATCAGTAGCATCGCGGCAATCAATGCCAATGTGAGCGCCCGAACGCCCAATGGCTCACGGCTGAATAAATTTTGTTCCAACGTGAGCGCCTATCCCAGCTTTAGCCAACGAACAGCATATCGTGATTTGGATCATCAAAGTATGCCAATGCTTTACCACCACCCCGCG
>JAYXXU010000028.1:0-2078 GCA_036019135.1 Pseudomonadota bacterium
CCAGTGATTTAATCAATTGCAATGCCGCCTTGAGCTCTACTTCAGTCAATTGCGTGGCTCGCAGCAAACGCGCCAATTCATTCGAGACCAACAGTTGATGATGTTGTAACACCCGTAGCGCTGCATCCCGTTCAATCACTTGAGCAGGCAAAGCACGCAACTGCAATGCCAAACACTCAGCCAAGTCTCGCGCAGCAACCCCTGCTGGATCAAAGTGTTGAATTCGCTTTAGCACGACTTCAAGCTCATCTAACTCCACTGGCTCAATCGACTCGAACTGCTCAAGCTGCTGATTCACTGCTTGTAGTAGCTCTGCCATATCCGCAATTAAATAGCCGCGCTCATCAATTCCATCAATGATGCATTCGGCCACCAATCGATCTACTGGCGAAAATGGACTGAGGTTGAGCTGCCACAACAGATGATCCACCACCGTCTCTTGGGCGCAGCGATTGTCCTCTCGCTCCTCAAATTCAGGCGTCGCCAAAGCAGTTGATTGATGGCTAAACACATCATCCCACTGCGTGTCCACGGGCAACTCAACATCCAGACGACTTTCGGCCATTTGCACATCGACATCGGTCTGGTCGGTATGTTCCGCACTGGCTGACTCAAACTCACTCACATAATCAGTGGTGTCATCCGCAGGATCAGGCTGATCATCCACCACTTCTAATAGAGGGTTACTATCCAGTTGCGTCTGAATCTCTTGCTCAAGCTCAAGCGACGACAATTGCAGCAAACGAATCGCTTGCTGAAGCTGTGGCGTCAAGGATAACGATGTACCGACTTTTAGGCCGAGGGACAATTTCATTGCTGTCCTCATTGCGTGAGTTGCGAACGACTGAGGCTTGAGTATAGCAAGTGTCTAAATTTCGCGCTAAGCAACTTTTATGCCCAAAAGCTGAAAAATACAACCACTGATCGAAAGCGAACGTTTTTTTGCACAAACTGGACAATTGCTCTGTCACGATGCAGCACATTTACGCAGCAATGCGGTTGTTGCATTTACAACAGCCGCAAACTGGCTTACTCTGACTTTTCCATGTCTGGATTTATGTTTGCCTCATGTCAATGTTGCGTTTCATCATGGGTTGCGCGCTTGCCAGCAGCACAATCGGTTTGGCCTATGCCGAGTCTACCGCCCCCGAAAAAAAACGGTTTAGCTTACCTGAACTTCCTAAGATCCCCGATGCCGTCCAACAGCTTCGGGTCGATGCGACTGCCAGCCAACCCGATGATATCAAGGATCCTTTTGAAGGATTCAACCGTCGCGTGTTTCGGTTTAATGATTATTTGGATCGGAATATTTTATTGCCGACCGCAAAAGCTTATCAAAAAGTCGTGCCCAAACCCGTCAACACCAGTGTGAGTCATTTTTTTAGCAATCTCAAAGAGCCTTGGACAGCCACCAACCAATTACTGCAAGGCAAGCCAAAAGAATCTCTGCGCAGCTTAGGGCGCTTTACTGTCAATACCCTGACCTCACTGGGATTTGCCGATGCAGCACAGGCATCCCTAAGCTTACGCCGTGGCGACGAAGATTTTGGACAAACACTTGGTGTATGGGGCGTAAAATCAGGCCCATTTATCATGCTACCGTTGCTAGGGCCTAGCACCGTACGCGATACAGGTGCGATGGCAGTGGATATGTTCGCACGTCCCACCCGCTATATCGATGAGCATCGCGCCGAGGCGATTTTGCTCGGTCTGAATATCGTGGACACTCGTGCGAACCTGATTGGAGTCGAAAGCCTGATTCGTGGTGATCAATATCCTGTCTTGCGTGATGTTTACTTGCAGCGCCGCTTACAACAAGTGTTTGATGGCAACATTCCTGCACGCTTTAACCCACCGATTGAGGAAGGTTTTGGCGATGAGGACTTTGATGAACAAGGCTTTGGCGATGCACCTGTTGATGGTGACAGCTTCGGCGATGAGTCAACCACACCCATCGACACGACACCTGACCCACGCAAAGACGATCCGCAGCCAACACCACCATTAACCAGTACGCCGATCATCAGTTCAGCATCCACACCTACTGATTCTGTAGACGCGGATACAATGGACGCGAC
>JAYXXU010000029.1:0-6546 GCA_036019135.1 Pseudomonadota bacterium
GGCCTATGCCGAGGATTAACCCAACACACAGCCAACATGGCGCTTGGAGAGCATGTGATGTCCTACGATGATCAAAACGTATTTGCCAAAATCCTACGCGGCGAATTGCCCTGCACCAAGGTCTACGAAGACGAGCATACCTTGGCCTTTATGGACATCATGCCGCAGTGTGATGGACATACCTTGGTGATTCCCAAATATCCTGCTGAAAATCTGTTTGATCTGCCCAGCGATGTGGCCGCACACTTGATCAGTAGCGTGCAAAAGGTCGGACGTGCCGTAAAAACTGCTATGCAGCGCGACGGCATCGTCATCATGCAACTGAACGATCAAAGTGCAGGACAAACCGTATTTCATTTGCATTTTCATATTATGCCCACCTCACTGATGGCGCTGGGCAGTCAGCAGCATGCCGAAAAAATCGGCGACCGCCAAGTCATCGAACAATGCGCTGAAAAAATCAGAGCCGCACTTAACGCCTCATAATGCTGAATCGCATCCCCAGATGGGTCATCATTGGCACGGTGGTATTGGCCTTTAGTGCGGGCTACGTCAATTGCGTTGCACTGCTGGGCTTCGTCAACTATTCAGTCTCTCATGTGACAGGTTCGGTGTCGCTATTGGCCGAGGCAATTGCTTCGGCTCAATTGCAACGTATCTATCAGATTGGACTGATTATTCTATTTTTTTTCTTGGGCGCGGTGCTCAGCGGCTTCTTGATTCGACATGAATCGCTCAAAATGGGACGACGTTATGGCTTGGCCTTGGCGATAGAAGCAGGGCTGTTATTTTTGGCAACGTTTTTGTTTTATCAACGCATGTTTTATGGTGAACTGGCCGCATCAATGGCATGCGGCTTACAAAACGCCCTCGTAGCGACCTACAGTGGCTCTGCGATTCGTACCACGCACCTAACAGGGATTGTGTCGGATCTGGGTGCTGAGATTGGCTATGCCTTGCGCGGTAGTCGATTTAATAAAAAACAGTTTCAACTACAACTGGCAATCTTTCTGAGCTTTTTAGGTGGTGGCATTATCGGCGCTATTGCATTTGTACAGGTTGAATATTTAGCGTTTTTAGTGCCTGCTTGTATCGTACTGATCGCCAGTCTGATCTATCATCTGATGCAAACACGACATATTAAAGTCATCTGAGCAAAGCTCTAACAGAGGATATACGTTTCGGAAGTTATGACGCTCTTGATCTAGCGTCAGTGAAATGCTTTAGACTGGTCTGGCTGGCTATGCCGAACTGTTCGTGTCCCCATCCGTCCATTGGAAAGCACACCGACCTCGACCTGACCAACTCGGTTAGAAGCGGACTAAGATGCTTGCATATCAAGGTTCTAGGGCTAAAATGGGATTGGCCGAGTTGCCCGATTTTTTGCCTCACCACTTGTCGAACAGATGGTTTCGGTGTTTACTTTGGATGGACTGCGTAGTCGCTCTGAGGTAAGGCAAGCAGCTCTTTTTTACATGTGATTTTAGAAAGATTTTTTTGCAGATTTCATTATCTGCTCAGCAGTGGGATTAAGCCAACCCAATGAAATACAAATCGATTGTCGTTGCCCCTTTTTTAGCCCTATTACTACCCGTCACTGCATGGGCTATGGTGAAACCTTTGCGTGTTGTCGCGCCAGAATTGCTCGGGCTATTCTGTACCACTGATAATATCTGCATTGATGATCCCACACGCTTAAAAGAGGCAAGACATCTGCTGACCACATCAATTTCGTTTGTAGAGCAAGAGCTGGGACAATTTCAATCCATTCCTAAAGCAGTGTTCTGTACCACTCGCAAATGTGCATCAAAATTCGGTCTCGACCAGTCAGTCGCGTTTGATGTTGGCTCATCGGGTGTTATTTTCTCCGAGCGTGCTTGGCATCCTCATTTTGTGCGCCACGAACTCATTCACCATCTACAAAATGAACGACTTGGAACTCTCAATGTATGGCTTCATAAGCCTTCATGGCTGATTGAAGGCATGGCCTATTCGCGAAGCAGAGATCCTAGACAGCCCTTACCCGAGCCATTACAGTCGTGGCGCAACCAATATGAACAATGGGAGCAGCAAGATCTATCCGCAAACCTTTGGGAGCGTGCAGAAGCCGTGCAGCCAGAGTAGGCTCGCAGATCACGGCGCAGCCAATTCAGTCATCGGCCAACGCGGTACGGTACTGACTGCCAAATCTTCAGACTGCCCTGCCTTTAAGCGCTGCCAACCTGCAAATGCAATCATCGCACCATTGTCAGTACACAGCGCGGGTTCGGCATAGTAGACCTGTGCTTTGATTTTAATCAATTCTCGCTCAAGCCGTTGGCGCAATGCCTGATTGGCACTGACCCCACCCGCGATCACCAAACGCTTCATTTGCGTTTGTTTGAGGGCTTTAATGGATTTTTTAACCAACGTATCCACCATCGCTTCTTGAAAGCTTGCGGCCAGATCTGCCTCACGGCCTTGACCTTGGATTTTTTCATATTGTAGCTTGACCGCTGTTTTCATCCCACTAAACGAAAAATCCAAGCCTTTATGCAATAGTGGCCGCGGCAAATCAAACGCCTGTGGATCGCCAGACTCAGCCAACTTGGCAATATTCGGGCCACCTGGATAAGGCAGCCCCATCATCTTGGCAACTTTATCAAAGGCCTCACCCGCTGCATCATCAATTGATTCACCCAACAACTCATACTGACCAATGCCTTGCACCGCCATCAACTGGCTATGCCCACCTGACACCAATAAGGCCACAAACGGAAATTCTGGTGGATTTTGTGACAGCAAAGGCGCGAGTAAATGCCCTTCCATATGATGCACCCCCATCGCGGGCACACCCAACGCATAGGCCAAGCTCCGACCAAACAAAGCCCCCGTCATCAGCGCCCCCATCAACCCTGGCCCACGCGTATAGGCCACGGCATCAATCTGAGACTTTTTGGTTTGGGTTTGTGCCAACAAGGTATCGAGCAAGGGAATCAGCTTACGCACATGATCCCGAGACGCGAGTTCAGGCACAACACCGCCATACTCGGCATGCAACTGAACCTGACTATATAGCACCTGCCCGAGCAATCCTTGCTCACTATCATACAGTGCCAAGCCTGTTTCATCGCAAGACGTCTCTAAACCCAATACACGCATCTGATGGCCTTTCCTTACTATACTATCCAAACACGATCACCACGAACCGCACGATTGCATTATACCGATCAGCCGCGATCACGTGCAGCACGATTGGATCTTGACCACAGATTCCAGCCCAAAATCACCTTTGGCAACAAGATTGTCATGGGAAAAACCACAAACGGACTTGCCCACCTCCAGCGGACTGCGTAGAATGTCGCACTTTAGTCTGTCTGGCAAATACAGACTCCCTAATGTCCACGAGGATTTTACATGCCACAAGTTAAGCTGAAAGAAGGCGAGCCAGTCGACGTCGCTATCCGTCGTTTTAAGCGTTCATGCGAAAAAGCAGGCGTTTTGGCTGATGTTCGCAAGCGCGAGTTTTACGAAAAACCAACGCAAGAGCGCAAGCGCAAAAAGGCTGCTGCGGTCAAGCGTCATCAAAAGAAATTGGCACGCGAATCTGTGCGTACCACACGTCTATATTAATTTGTATCAAGGCTGCCCTGTCATGTCTGACTTCAAAACACGCCTCTCTGATGAACTAAAATCTGCCATGCGCGCACGGCAGATGGATCGGATTGGGGTGATTCGAGGGGTACAGGCAGCCATCAAACAAATTGAGATTGATGAACGTGTGTCACTTGAGGATGCACAGGTTTTAGCGGTTTTAGAAAAACAGCTTAAACAACGCCGTGAATCTATTGCCGCTTACCAAGCCGCAGGTCGCCAAGACCTCGTGGACAAAGAACAATTTGAAGTCGATGTGATCAGTCACTTTTTGCCTGCTGCCCTGACGGAAGCCGAATTAGACCAACTAATTCAAGCTGAGATTGCCGCGCAATCTGCCAGTTCGATTCGGGATATGGGCAAAGTCATGAATGCCTTGCGTCCCAAAATCGCTGGACGTGCTGATCCTGCACAAGTATCCGGCAAGATCAAACAACTACTCAGCTAGTATTTTTTGCAACACCTACCACCTATAGATTTACACGGCGCGAAAACCATCAAATCGCTGGAGGTGCTTTGTTGTCGCTCGTATCCATGTCTGATCTTGACAAGCACACTATAATTTTTGCTTACGATCCTCGCGCATTTGCTGAATCCGCTGGGCAACTTGCGCCTTGAGTGCGTCACTCTGCTCTGCCAAGACCACAGCCCGCTCAAGTGACACAATCGCTTGATCCATTTGCCCTCGCCAGAATAACTCCTCTGCACGATAGCGCAACAGACTGACAGACTGATACGGCGTGGATTCTGGCAACTTGAGGGTCGCTTGATGCAACGCTTGCCAAATCAATACATCCTGCGGAAAACGCCGAGACAACGGCAACAATACCGCTATCGCCTGCTCAGGTTGATTAGCGGCAATATAAGCCTCCGCAATTCTCAGGATTAATGCACGATTCTCTGGCATGATCTGCAACATTGGCAGCAATATCTCAATCGCGACTTGTGGCTGATCAGCCGCTAACTCTACTTCTGCCGCGACCAAATTTGCAATCAGCCACTCAGGTCGACGCTGTCGTACATCTGCCACCAACTGCCGAGCAGGCTCGAACTGTCGCTCCATCTGATAACGCGTCGCCAACGTCAACTTACCTGCATCATCCCGTGCCGCTTGCGGCTTTAGCGCTGCGACAGTCACTGCATCGGTTAAAGCTGCCACTCGACCTTTCATGACCTGAAAATTCAATTGCGCCGCACCCTGTGTCAGCACGCGCGCAGGATATTGACTGGCACGCAAACGCGCCTCACTCATGCGTTCCTGACCCAATGGATGTGTCAATAGAAAGTCTGGCAGAACGCTCATCACACCCATACTTTGGCGTTGTTGCATCACATCAAAAAAATCTGACATCGCACTGGGTGCAAAACCCGCTGCATACATCAACTGCATCCCAATACGATCCGCTTCGCGCTCCTGATCACGGCTATACGATAAGTAATTATTTGCTGCCAATGCCTGCGCACCTGTCGCTACCGCAGAACCCGCATCAATATCTGTACGTGACAACAAGAGACCCGCCAGCAAGCCGCCCAATGGCAGCCATTTGCTATAACGCAAATCCTCTTGTCGTCTACTAAAATGACGCTGGCTGACGTGTGCAACCTCATGTGCCATCACTCCCGCCACTTCATCCAAGTTGCGCGCGCTTAAAATCAAACCCGTATGCATCGCCACCAAGCCACCTGGCACGGCAAACGCATTGATCTGTGGATCACGAATAACCATAAACGCCACAGGTGCAGCCACACCCGCCTCTGCACTCATTTGATGAAATAAAATCCGTAACTCATCTTGTACCCAAGGATCATCGAACACAGGTGCTTGCCGATTCAACTCACGTAAAATCGCCTCGCCAATTTTACGCTCCTGCTGTTGCTGAAATAAATTCGGTGCCGAGCCCAAATCTGGTAGCGCAATCGAATACTGCTCCTCTGCTAACATAGGTGGTGGTTCAACCAGCCGATAAGGCGGCGACCATGGCACGGCATCAACCACTTGTATTGCCGTTTGTGCTGTCGCCATCTGCATTGATACACACAGCGCGACCATCACAGACAACGATGATATTGCCACTCGTGGTTTACCTGTGCAAAAACGCATGCCAAATTCCTATATACTGTTAGCCGCTATTGTTTGGTAAAATCACAGCGTGATGCTAGACGCTTTTTGAAACCGTTTTTTATTTTTGCAGCCGATACCCCCATGTCTGATCACCCCTCGCAACTTGACTCTCCCACACATCAACTGGATGCGCGTGGCCTACACTGTCCGTTGCCATTGCTGCGCTTACGCCAAGCCCTCCATCGCATGCAACTGGGTGAAACCATTCAGTTGATTGCCTCTGACCCCAACAGCCAAACCGATATTCGGCGCTACTGTGAACGTGCAGGTCAACACTTATTGGCCGCTTGGCAATCTGAAGATCAAACTTATTTTGGGTTTGATATTGAAAAAACCGCACCGTGACCCGATTGCGTTTGACAATACTGTTCTGCACATTTGACACAGATTGGTATGCTTAATCACAGCGCACATACACAGCCAGATCCTAGGCTATGCTACAACTACAGTATTCCCCATAAACCGCGCAGATTGATCGTCAGATGACAGCCAATAAGCCGCTGTTATCTACGAACCAATCTCACAGGAGTTCACATGACTGACAACCGTGCCATGATGCCGATTTCGCTGACTGCACCCGGTGTCAACATTGGTGCTTACATCAGCACCGTCAACCAAATCCCAATCTTGACACCAGATCAAGAAAAGGAACTGGCCGATCGTTATTATTACGATGGTGACGTTGAAGCCGCACGTCAACTGGTCATGTCACATTTACGCTTTGTGGTACACATTGCGCGCAGCTACTCTGGCTACGGCCTCCCACAAGGCGATCTGATTCAAGAAGGCAA
>JAYXXU010000030.1:0-20776 GCA_036019135.1 Pseudomonadota bacterium
AGCCCCGTTACATCTTCCGCGCAGGCCGACTCGACTAGTGAGCTATTACGCTTTCTTTAAAGGGTGGCTGCTTCTAAGCCAACCTCCTAGCTGTCTATGCCTTCCCACATCGTTTCCCACTTAACTAGGAATTTGGGGCCTTAGCTGGCGGTCTGGGTTGTTTCCCTCTTGACTACGGACGTTAGCACCCGCAGTCTGTCTCCCGGATATCACTCACTGGTATTCGGAGTTTGCATCGGTTTGCTAAGTCGGGATGACCCGCTAGCCGAAACAGTGCTCTACCCCCAGTGGTGTTCGTCCGAGGCGCTACCTAAATAGCTTTCGGGGAGAACCAGCTATCACCGAGTTTGATTAGCCTTTCACCCCTATCCACAAGTCATCCCCTGGCTTTTCAACGACAGTGGGTTCGGACCTCCAGTTCATGTTACTGAACCTTCATCCTGCTCATGGATAGATCACTCGGTTTCGGGTCTATACCCTGCAACTTAACGCCCTATTCAGACTCGGTTTCCCTACGGCTCCCCTATACGGTTAACCTTGCTACAGAATATAAGTCGCTGACCCATTATACAAAAGGTACGCAGTCACCCCACGAAGGGGCTCCCACTGCTTGTATGCACACGGTTTCAGGATCTATTTCACTCCCCTCACAGGGGTTCTTTTCGCCTTTCCCTCACGGTACTGGTTCACTATCGGTCAGTCAGGAGTATTTAGCCTTGGAGGATGGTCCCCCCATGTTCAGACAGGATTTCACGTGTCCCGCCCTACTCGATTCATCTAGTGTGCCCTTTCGTGTACGGGGCTATCACCTACTATGGCTGACGTTTCCAAGTCATTCCACTAAAACACACTAGACTTAATGGGCTAATCCCAGTTCGCTCGCCGCTACTAAGGGAATCTCAATTGATTTCTGTTCCTAAGGGTACTGAGATGTTTCACTTCCCCTCGTTCGCCTCACACACCTATGTATTCAGTGTGTGATACCTACCTTACGGCAGGTGGGTTTCCCCATTCAGACATCTCCGGATCACAGGATTATTGCCGCCTCCCCGAAGCTTTTCGCAGGCTTACACGTCTTTCATCGCCTCTGACTGCCAAGGCATCCACCATGTGCACTTAATTACTTGACCATACAACCCCAAACAGTCGTCTTCACTCTACAAGTCGAAGTGAAGTCCTTATTTGACGTCTTGTTCACTAAGTTAGACTTAGCGAACTGTACAATCGTTCACGGTATTACCAAAACGCTTGATTCAGTTGTTTGCTACTTGTCATCACACTGTCACATCATCTCGTCACGATTACCTAAAGGCAGCCGATTTGAAGCAATGCTTCAGTACAAATCCAAGTCAACTCAGACTCAATTTTGCCAATCTGTTAAAGAGCATCTACCTTCTCGTCGAAGCGTAGAATATTTTCTGTTATTCACAGAGGTAAACATTCAGCGAATATGTCATTCGACACACTGCGCTGTGCGCTTAACTCTATAAACATACTGTAATAATGGTGGAGCCTAACGGGGTCGAACCGTTGACCTCCTGAATGCAAATCAGGCGCTCTACCAACTGAGCTAAGGCCCCATATCTCTTGCTGGCTATTGGTGGGTCTGGGCAGACTTGAACTGCCGACCCCACGCTTATCAAGCGTGTGCTCTAACCAACTGAGCTACAGACCCGCAGGCCAGCTTATTACAGCTTCTCTTGTAAAGAACAACTTGTTGTGGATTCTTGCTAGTCCGTGAAATCGTTAAGGAGGTGATCCAGCCGCAGGTTCCCCTACGGCTACCTTGTTACGACTTCACCCCAGTCATTGGCCACACCGTGGTAATCGCCCTCCTTGCGGTTAGGCTAACTACTTCTGGTGCAACAAACTCCCATGGTGTGACGGGCGGTGTGTACAAGGCCCGGGAACGTATTCACCGCGACATTCTGATCCGCGATTACTAGCGATTCCGACTTCATGGAGTCGAGTTGCAGACTCCAATCTGGACTACGATCGGCTTTTTGAGATTAGCATGCCCTCGCGGGTTAGCGACCCTTTGTACCGACCATTGTAGCACGTGTGTAGCCCTAGCCGTAAGGGCCATGATGACTTGACGTCGTCCCCGCCTTCCTCCAGTTTGTCACTGGCAGTATCCTTAGAGTTCCCACCCGAAGTGCTGGCAAATAAGGAAAAGGGTTGCGCTCGTTGCGGGACTTAACCCAACATCTCACGACACGAGCTGACGACAGCCATGCAGCACCTGTGTTCTGATTCCCGAAGGCACTCTCGTATCTCTACAAGATTCCAGACATGTCAAGGCTAGGTAAGGTTCTTCGCGTTGCATCGAATTAAACCACATGCTCCACCGCTTGTGCGGGCCCCCGTCAATTCATTTGAGTTTTAGTCTTGCGACCGTACTCCCCAGGCGGTCAACTTATCGCGTTAGCTGCGCCACTAAGGACTCAAGGTCCCCAACGGCTAGTTGACATCGTTTACGGCATGGACTACCAGGGTATCTAATCCTGTTTGCTCCCCATGCTTTCGCACCTCAGCGTCAGTATTAGGCCAGAAGGCTGCCTTCGCCATCGGTATTCCTCCAGATCTCTACGCATTTCACCGCTACACCTGGAATTCTACCTTCCTCTCCCATACTCTAGCTATGCAGTTTTGAATGCAGTGCCCAGGTTAAGCCCGGGGATTTCACATCCAACTTACATAACCGCCTACGCGCGCTTTACGCCCAGTAATTCCGATTAACGCTCGCACCCTCTGTATTACCGCGGCTGCTGGCACAGAGTTAGCCGGTGCTTATTCTGCGAGTAACGTCCGATACATCTAGGTATTAGCCAGAGTACCCTCCTCCTCGCTTAAAGTGCTTTACAACCAAAAGGCCTTCTTCACACACGCGGCATGGCTGGATCAGGCTTTCGCCCATTGTCCAATATTCCCCACTGCTGCCTCCCGTAGGAGTCTGGACCGTGTCTCAGTTCCAGTGTGGCGGATCATCCTCTCAGACCCGCTACAGATCGTCGCCTTGGTGAGCCTTTACCCCACCAACTAGCTAATCTGACCTAGGCTCATCTATTAGTGCAAGGTCCGAAGATCCCCTGCTTTCCCCCGTAGGGCGTATGCGGTATTAGCGTGCGTTTCCACACGTTATCCCCCGCTAATAGGCAGATTCCTAGGCATTACTCACCCGTTCGCCACTAAATCAGAGTGCAAGCACTCCTCATTCGTTCGACTTGCATGTGTTAAGCCTGCCGCCAGCGTTCAATCTGAGCCATGATCAAACTCTTCAGTTTAATATCAATAGTGAGTTAAGCTCACCAATCTTGGCTCATCTCGCTCTAGCGAAATTACTCAAATAAACTTCGAGAAATTTTTACTAAATCAAGATGAAAATAATTTTTCATCGTAACCAGCAAAAATCCACACAAGTTGTTCTTTACAAGTTCTTAAAGATTAAGATCCAGCTCATCACTGCGATCTTTTTCCCTCAACTTCTAGCAGCTTCGCTGTCTAGTCCGTCTCGGTAGGTGAGCCATTCTACTAGAATTTTTCACCGTGTCAACACTTTTTTCAATTTCTTTTTCAGTCGATCATTTTTTGATCACTACCGAAAACAACCTCTACTCCTTAGTGCCAGTGATTATTTCTAACCACTTCAACTCTACTCTGACCACTAAGCCCCTGTATTCTCTACAGTTTCTGTCGCTGCATCGCGTCGCTGTGGGGTGCATTCTATACAGTTTTAAAAACGTTGCAACCCCTTTTTGATAAAAAATCAAAAATAACACTCAAGCGATCAAAGATTGAACGAAAATCGTGATTTTGGGTCAAAAACGTGGTTTTTAGACAATACTAGCGGTAGATATTGTCTGTCTTTTAATTGATGCAGGTGATGAAGTGTCGCACGCTTCCTCTGATTTATCCGAACAGCGCACCATATCTTCTCATAGACGATTTTGGCTTGGTTCTTTTTTACTGGCCATATTGATGAGCTTCATGATGCTTTATGGCTTGTTGGTGCTGTTGTTTGCTGTATCGGCGCTACTGGATGATCAGGCAGGATGGGCAATCTGGTTAAGCCGTCAGGAGAGTCCTTTGGTGTTGGCATTTGGAATCTGGTTCTTTTTCGCCTTATTTGGACTGCCTTGTCTGTTCTTGGGAAGCTTAGGCTACTGGTTACTGGTTCGTCGCCAATGGAATCACAATGCTGGGGTGATCTTGATGTCGTTGCTGGTCGGCAGTATCCCTTGCTTGTTACTCTTATTTTTTGAGATTTCATCTGCTGGCTTCTTTATCCTATATCTTGGTCTGACTGCGATCATGGGATGGATGACACATCAATTTTATGTGCGTTTGGCACGCCGTAGATACTGCACATAAGTATGCATCAGTCGAATACCAAATAGACTCAGTAGTGCCATCAGATACGGCCATGTCTCGTACAAGCCGATTTTGCTGATCCATGTGATATGAATCACGGCAAGGATACCAATCACATAGACCAGTCGATGTAATTTGACCCAGTTGCGCTTGAGTCGGCGCTGCCAACCTTGTGTGGAGGTGATTGCTAAAGGGATGTAGAGCAAGATCGCACATGCGCCGACAATGATATAAGGACGCTCAACCAGTTCCTGACCAATCCGAGCAAAATCTAACGCCAATAAAAATACGCTATACGCCAAAACATGCAGAATCGCATAAAAAAAAGCAAATAGTCCAACCAGTCGTCGATAGCGTAGCCAGCCGTTTTGTCTTGTGATGAGGCGTAAGGGTGTGATGCTTAATGCTAGCAACAACATCCACAGCGCCCACTCCCCTGTTTGATCGACCATCGATTTGGCGGGATCAGCACCTAATAGTTCTGGCGCTAAAATCGCTTGATAGCTCAACCAACTCACTGGAACAAGCAGCAACACCCATGCCAATGGCCTGATATATGGATAACGTGCTGGCATTAGTAAAACTTCCGTAAATCCATATTGCGGTATAAGCCTGCCACTTCGCTGGCATAGCCATTAAAGGGTAAAGTCTCGTGCCAATTTGGGTTCAGCAACGTATTAGGCAAACGTCGCTCACGTGCTTGACTCCAGCGCGGATGGCTGACGGCTGGATTGACATTTGCATAAAATCCATACTCTTGCGGTGCAAGCCCTAACCATGTGGTAATAGGGGCAGACTCCATAAACGTAATGCGTACAATCGATTTGATTGATTTAAATCCGTATTTCCAAGGCACGATCAGCCGCAGCGGCGCGCCATTTTGATCAGGCAAACTACGGCCATATAGCCCCACTGCCATGATCGCCAATGGATGCATAGCTTCATCCATGCGTAAGCCTTCAACATACGGCCAATTCAGATCTCGGCTGCGTTGATTAGGCATCTGCTGCGTATCCAGCAAGGTGGTGAACTTCACAAAGCGTGCCGTGCTTTTGGGTTCAAAGCGTTTGAGTAAGTCTCCCAATGAAAATCCAAGCCAAGGCACGACCATTGACCACGCCTCAACACAACGAAACCGATAAATCCGGTCTTCAAGGGTATGCGGTTTGAGAATGTCCTCCAGCGTATACTTGCCTGCTTGATCACACAGACCATCAACGGTCACAGTCCAAGGATCTAGCTTGAGCGTGCCTGCATGACGGGATGGATCAGTTTTGCCGGTGCCAAATTCATAAAAATTATTGTAAGTGGTTGCCGATTCGTAAGGTGTGAGGGCTTCACCTGTGGGATTGGTGCGTGCTAGCTGACGTGCAGCAATTTTTTGACGCAAATAGGCGGGCACGTCTGCACGCTCAGCCACGGGACGATACGTAGGATTGGAGGCCGCTTGGGCGTGACTTAAATGTGGTGGCAGAATTAACCCTGCTGCCCCCACGACGCCAGCTTGCTGAAGTAACTGACGACGATTGACCCAAGTGGATTCCGCCGTAATGTCGCTGGGTTTGGGTGGGGTACTGCGGTGGTGGAATGTCATGACGAAGCTCCATCTACAGGGATTGATACAGCTTAGACGTAAAAAGACGCTGTATGTGACAGCGTCTTTTGTGTATTTACAGTAAGCGTGTAACGATCAGGCAGTCTTGCGTTGTGTCCGACTTTGTATAGTCGTCACGATCCCCGATAACGCATAGATCACCGCAACCGTAAAGATCCCAATCGGGATGTTATAGGTGATCGTCACTAAGACCAATACAATCGGCAGCATCACCGCAAATGGTACACGCTGCCGATCTAGTTGCTTAAAGCTAAAATATTTGACATTGCTAATCATGAGCAAACCTGACACTACCGCCAAGGCGGCGTAACTGGCAATGAAGATCCCCTCTCGCACATCAAACCATGCAGGATTGTCGATCCCAACCCAGACACCGCTGGCCAATAAAATCGCGGCTAAAGGACTAGCAAGACCAACAAAATAACGCTTGTCGACCACTGCAATTTGGACATTGAACCGCGCCAAGCGAAACGCAGCACAGGCAGTAAAAATAAATGCACAAGCCAAACCAATCCGCCCCATCGGCGCGAGTACCCAGCTATACACCAAGATCGCTGGGGCAACTCCAAAGGACAGCATGTCTGATAGCGAGTCAAACTGCTCCCCGAATGGACTCTGTGCATTCAAGTGACGAGCAACACGACCATCTAGCCCATCGAGCAGTCCTGCCAAAAAAATCGCGGCAATCGCCTTCAGGTATTGACCGTTGGTGCTGGCCACAATCGAATAAAAGCCAGAGAGTAGTGCCGCTGTGGTAATCAAATTCGGCCACAGATAAATGCCTTTGCTGCGTACAGGCTTGCCTTCATCTGTACGCTCTACTTCAACCACTTCAAAGGTCAAGCCATCATGATCATCTTCCAGTGGCTTATCCGTGGCGCGTCGCAGTTGATCTTCTTGAGACATGCCGCACTACTCCTCTATTTTTTGGTCTACATTTGATGATTGGGGTCGCTGAGCAATGCTTATTCACCCACTAACCAGCGCACCGCTGCATGTCCACCTTGTTCCGCCATTTTGAGGTGCGGAAATAACCACTGTAACAACACATCGGCTTGATCCGCAAATTGCCATGGTGGATTAATCACCAGCAATCCTGAGCCATTGAGGCCGATGGGCGTATCATCTGGCCAAACGCACAATTCACAGATCAATTGCCGACGGATACCTGACTTGAGCATTTTTTTCTCAAAACGCTCAATCATGGCGCGATCCTTGATGGGATACCACACCGCAAACACCCCTGTTGACCATTTTTGGTGGGCTTTGATCAGCAGCTCAACCAACTGCGGAAAGTCCTTACGCTCCAACTCGTAAGGCGGATCAATCATAATCAAACCACGTTTTTCTTTCGGTGGAATGACACCGAGTAGCCCTTCATATGCATCACGTTCATGTATGCCTAATCGTGTGTCACGCAGATTAAATTTAAGCTCATCATAGACATCTGGCTGCAACTCAAATGCCGTGGCACGATCTTGCTCACGCATCTGTTGTAGCGCAAACCAAGGCGAGCCTGCATATAGCCCTTGTCCCATTTCTTCTCGTAGCTGCTCCACCAATCCAACGTATCGTTGGATCTGAGCGGGGGCTTGACGCATGACGGGACTAGGCAACTGCATCAGCCGATGAATCCCATCAAGGTACTCGCCAGATTTTTGCGCAGGTGCAAGCGACAGATCATATAGTCCAGCACCCGCATGGGTATCCACATAGCGATATGGTTTGTCTTTTTGGTTCAGGCGCTCTAGCAATTCAAGCAGCAGTACGTGCTTCATGATATCGGCAAAATTGCCTGCATGGTAATGGTGACGATAGTTCATGATGTGTCGATATAACGCTCAAACCCAAATCAGGACGGCATGGTAACATGTCTGATGGTTTTCCTGATATTGTGAATATTGACCCATATGTCTCTCTCTGTTGATGTACCGACTAATATGGTACAGGCATGCCCCGACGCCACGCCCACAATCGATTGGCAGCAACACCTTACTGACGATGGCTTTTCACAATTAGCGGATACAGGCATGCTGGTGGTGGATCAACTGCTCCCTGAATCACTTCTAAGCCATTTACGCTTGGCCAGCCGCCAATCGACTGGCTATCAAGCCGCCAAGCTGGTACACGGCGGGCGACAGCAGCAGATTCGCAGTGATTCCACGCGTTGGATTGAGTCAAATGATCTCATCGGTGCAGCCTATCTTTTAGTATTAGACGCGTTGGCAGCGCACCTGAATCAAGGGCTGTTTTTGGGGATTCGATGGGCGGAAGCGCATTTTGCCTGCTATCAAGCGGGACAATTCTACGCTCAACATCGTGATAATCCGAATGGCCAGTCGGTACGTGCGATTTCAACCGTATTTTATCTAAATCCAGACTGGCCAGCCGCTTGGGGTGGACAGTTGCGCATCGTTGATCGACATGGCGCGATACAAGAGGTGATGCCGCTGGACAATCGACTGGTGATATTTGATAGCGATCTGTTGCATGAGGTTTGCCCTGCAACGCAGACACGCTATTCGATTGCAGGCTGGCTACGCCGCGATGACCCTCAGATGATTCGAATATAGCGTTAAATTGTGTGACTCAGCGCGTTTGTTGAGTCTGCGTTCGCGTCTTAACCTGCCCATCTGAGTCATGCTCACATACTAACCATGCTGATGTAGAGGACACCCCAATGGCTTATTTATTCGTTTATCTGGTGGCGTTGACGCTGTTTTTAGGGATTGACTATGTGTGGCTGACCCAAATGGTTGAGCGATTTTATCGACCTGAAATTGGCGCGCTGATGCGGGATCAACCGAATATGCTGGCAGCAGGGGGCTTTTATTTATTTTATATTTTGGCATTGATGATTCTGGTCATCGTGCCACAGTTACGTCAAGGGGGTTCGCTTGGCCGTGTGTTTGCCTTGGGTACAATTGCAGGGGCATTTGCATATGGGACGTATGACTTTACTAACTTGGCAACATTAGAAGGCTGGACACTTAAGATGACGCTTGGTGATTTGGCATGGGGAACAGTCTTGACGGGAACAGTATCTGTCGGCACAGTGGCGATTGCCCGATGCTTCGGCTGGCTGGCACGGCGCACAGTCGCTTAATCCAGATCATGTATACGGTACGATGATGTTTGCCTCCTTGAATAATCCCTATCGTGCATCCTTGCCAACAGAAGCACGAGCGTTGGTACGCCTACTGGGCGAAACAGACCAACAATCCTTAAATGATACGAGCTTTGATTTGATCTGCCAACGAGCAGAGATCAGGCAAGCACTGGCTGAACTAAGTGTGCAACAAGGTGAGCGCTTGTACCTGCTTAGTGAAGCGGCAGTGCTACTGGAGACCGCACTGCTCGCTGTCGAGGATCAGGCGTGGCAAGAGCAGCTCTCAACCCAATTGGCTGATGTGTATCTTCAGTTTTATCAATACACACACGAGCAAAAATATCTGACTGTAGTTGGTCAAATTCTTAAACCACTATCGCATAGCAATCATCCGTGCATTCAATTGAATCTAGTGAGGTTGTACGCTGCGAGTCAACAACCCGCACTCACACAATATCGGCTACGCCATCTGGCGCAGCATCATGCTCCAATTGACTGGGATCAGTTGGCAGATATACCTGAGCTACGTCAAATGCAGCATGAGGCATGGTTTATCCAGCTCAAGCAGCAGGCATTGCACTAAATTGCCTTAAGATCCGACTGCTGCACCAAAAACGCCTGTAAATGCTCAACTAAAGGATCAAACAGTGGTTGTTCCAAATGTGCGCCTAGTTTACGCAGGCTTTTATAGGACATGCTGGTCGTCATGTTAATCACCCCGTTCAGGGTCTTGTCGACCACCAGATTAAACTTTAGCAGTCGCTTGGGTTCTTTGAGCAACTGATCAATTCCCACATCAATCACTTGGATCAACCCTTCAATCGCTGCCACTGCATTCGGTACACGGCGCTGTTGCAAATCCTCTAATGACTGGTGCGCGGCTTGCGCGACGTTGGCAGGTAGCGCAAACACCAAATAAGGCGCAGCACGTCCACGCACTACCGCTGGATGAATGATGCTCTGGTAATAGTCGGCTACAGGCGAGAGGCGCTCATTGCTAAACAGACCAATCGCCCAACTCAGATACTTGCGCATGACGGCTTTGACTTCTTCGATTGTCTTGATCGAGTCTTGATAGGTGGGCGAATCACTGGCCTGCTGAAAACGTTGCACCAGCGTTAAAAACACCTCATCAACAATCTGACAAGCTACCTCGCTCATCAAGTGGCCTGCTTCCTGAGATAATGAGGGCTTGGCCTGATGCAGACCTGTACACAGGGTTTGGATACGCTGATACAGTGTATCGGTCAACGGAATAGCGATCATAGTCTGGGTTGTCATTGGCTCAAATCCTTCATGATCAATGATACGAACAAATATCCCCTGACAGCAGTAAGATATTTTCTGTTCTGTATCTTAGCGTTTGTTCAAAAAGTTACACTGACCCAAACGACCAATCGACGATGTGCGTTGGGCTAAAACAACCCGATTAGCCATGTGGCAACCCAATACACACTAAACACTAACCAGATCAAAATCAGCAAGCCCAATAGATCAGGAATACGCAACCAAACCCATGCCACCACAGGGTTGCGCCAGATCGCTGACTGCTGTTGTTTTTTTTCAAGCACGCGATGCAATACGGGGTGATCAACATGCTCTGTGGTATCAATGCCATGAATATCGCGCAAATGATCATTGACGATGTTTAACGCACGTCGGCTGGGTCGAATAAAAATATCCGACATATCACCGACTAATGGCACCATCCCAACACCAATATCCAAAAACGCCAAACGAATTGCAGGCGTAAGCTTGCTGAGTGGTACGCCCATTTGCTTGGCACGAAAGATCGCATAGCTAGCCAATGCTAACCCTGCCACATCCCCAACCACAGGCACGACCCCCACAGCCGCGTCTGCACCAACACCCTGACGAGTGAACGGAATCCGTACCAAGCTATCCATGGTATTGGCATAAGTGGCGAGCTGCCGCTGTAACGCCATCGCTTGCTGCTTATCAAGCCCATTAACGACATTAGTGTTAGAAGACAATGGAGATACATCACGAATTTTTTGGGGTTGGGGCATAATGTTGTCACTCACAGAGCGTGCAGCGATTGCACCGATTCGGCCAATTATACGTTTTTTGATCGAAGCATGTCACAATAGCATCGACTGACCTTGCGTCTGATTCCGTTGCGATGAACCTGCTGTTGACCCTCTCTATGTCCAATCCATCCCCTGTCTCTGATCACCTCATCCCTCTACTGGATGCAGCACTCCCGCAAACACAATGTGGGCTTTGCGGTCATCCTGCGGGCTGCTTGCCCTATGCAACGGCCATGATACAAGCACAAGAGCCTGCCAACAAATGTGTCCCTGGCGGGCAGCCTGTCGCCGATCAATTAGCCAAATTGCTCGACCGTCCGACACTGCCAGTCGAGCCAAGCGATTGGCCAATCGCAGCAGATGGCCGCCCGCAACGGGTACGTGCCGTGATTCGTGAAGATGAGTGTATTGGCTGCACCAAGTGTATCGCTGCCTGCCCTGTCGATGCGATTATCGGCAGCGGCAAGCTGATGCACAGCGTCATCACCGATTGGTGTACAGGGTGTGAGTTGTGTTTGCCACCTTGCCCCGTGGACTGTATCGATTTGGTGGATTGGCCTGTGTTACCAACACCTGAGCAACAGTTGGCCGAACAACAGGATCTACGACAACGCTATCAGGCACGCAATCAGCGGGAAGCTCGACGCACCCCACAACTGACGGCACGACGTCAGCCAATCCTCAGCCCACAAGCGCTGCCACAAACACCACAGCCCAGCGCCCCCTTGTCAGCCACACTGACCACGCAAGCCAATGACCCACAGCTCATGGTGCAGCAAGCCACATTACGCAGTCAAATTGGCAAGTTACAGCGCCAGCTCCGCGTTCGGGCAGACCTCAGTAAACAAGCTGAACTGGAGCAACTACAAACCCAGCTACGACAACTGGGGATACAATCATGACCCCAGAACAGGTTGAGTTGTTTTTTGCACGTCTTCAAGCCGAGCGACCCGAGCCACGCACTGAGCTAGTCTATCACTCCGCCTTTGAACTGTTGATCGCGGTGATCTTGTCTGCCCAAGCCACAGATGTTGGCGTAAACAAAGCCACAGCCAAGCTCTTTGCCATTGCCAATACGCCAGCACAATTCTTGGAGTTGGGAGTGGATGGCTTAAAAAGCTATATCCGTACGATTGGCCTGTACAACAGCAAAGCCGAAAATATCATCAAAACCTGTCGAATTTTGGTCGAGCAATATGATGGACAAGTCCCCGACACACGCGAAGCGCTCGAGTCACTGGCAGGCGTTGGCCGCAAAACCGCCAATGTTGTACTGAATACCGCATTTGGTCAGCCAACTATGGCAGTTGATACACATATTTTTAGGGTCAGTAATCGAACAGGACTTGCACCCGCCAAAAATGTTCAAGCGGTTGAGAAAAAATTGCTACAGGTGATCCCTGCACATTACCTCATGGATGCACATCATTGGTTGATTTTGCATGGACGCTATACCTGTAAGGCGCGTAATCCTCAATGTACACAATGCCCTGTTGCTGATTTGTGTGCTTGGCCAGATAAACCACCAATGCTATAACCAACACCACAACCGATGCTATGTATGCTCAACTCACCGACGGCACATCGGAGACGGCTGGCGAAGCGGACTCCAATGGTACAAACAATCGAAACTCAATTCGGCGATTACGGAATTGACCTTGCTCAGTGGCATTGTCTGCAATCGGCTGTTGCTGGCCTAAACCCACTGCACTAACACGATCTGCGGATAAACCCTGTGCGATGAGATAGTCTCGCACAGCCTCTGCACGCAGCGTGGAGATCTGCTGGTTATATTCTCGGCTACCCACTGCATCTGTAAACCCTCGAATCTCCACATGCAGCTCGGGCATCAGATTCAATACCGCGACCCCCGCATACAAGACGGGTTGATTCCATGTCGGAATCACGGCCTGATCAAAATCAAACTGGATCATTTGCGCGTTTAGAGCCGCCGCCAAATCCGCAGGACGGGTGGGATTAGGCAAGTTGCGTAACATATAGCGTGCAGTTGCAACACTGCGCTGCACCTCCTGCTGCTCATTGAATACAGGTAACACATCTAATGAAAAGGCATTGCCCGTTTGCTCGCGAATCGCGATCTGAATCTTGGATAGCTCCTCTGCACTCGGTGCATTGACCACAATCGAGCCGCGCATGCCAACCACTGTATCTGCTGGCAACCAATGATGGTTATTAATCGCAATCATCACATGCGGCCGCCCCTGAATAATCTGTGCCAACCGAGTCACCGCATTGATGTCCATCAAGGTCGGCTGATAGGCAGGATCTAAGTCAATTTGGCAGGGCTGATATTGTTCAATAAAAACCCCTGAGATTTGTTGAATCAACTGATATTTGAGTGTTGCGTCACCGATGATACCTGTACAGCCCAATAGCTCTCCTTGTGCGCCTGTTACCAGATTCAAGCGCGCTGGATACAACATCGGCAACATCTCTACCGCCGTATCGGTAGGTTGTTGCTCCAAAATAGGCGCTTCTATTGGCGCACTCGCATCTGCCATCAGCTTGGCTTGACGTGCTTTTGCACTTTGGTTTTTTTGCCAGTAGGCAGCTAGACCGATGATCAATACCACCACAATGATCGCGATCATGCCGTTTTGTACAGCACCATGCTGATATCGGGCGGGTAATCGAGCCATCATAGACAGGGGCATCGCTCGGCAAGACTGCTGTCGAATCCCGATTGGAACAGATGGCTTCACGACTCCACTCTCCTTGCACATACCACTTGATGTCCCCGCATGGCGGAGCTGGGCAGGCCGCCCAAAATAAAACACTCAATCGTGGCTTAGTTTAACTGTTACGTTTGGTTTCAACTACGAGAATGACGACTTTTTATAGGGGATGCTAGTCATAACGTAAAGACATTTTGTATACCATTGCCATCGACTGCACCGCATCTGCAAAATTGATTTTTTTTGGCAGAATATGCAAAAAAAATCCCTCAACCAATTGAGGGATTTTTTAGTCTAACCGCGTTTATGCGCGATCAAGCACTGCAAACAATTTAGATTTAACTTGCTCAATTTCGTCCAAACCGTTCAATTTGTCATAGGTCGGCGCGTTTTGCCCCGAATTGGCACGAGATTGATAAAAACCGACCAATTGCTCTGTCTCTTGATGATAAGACACTAAACGCTTACGAATCGTGGCTTCTTGATCATCAGGACGCTGTACCAGTGGCTCACCCGTCAAATCATCAACCCCATCTTGTTTTGGGGGATTATAAATCAAATGATAAATTCGGCCAGACGCAGGATGCTGACGACGACCTGATAGGCGCTTAACGATTTCTTCGTCAGGCACATCGATCTCAATCACATGATCAATTGCCACACCTGCTTTTTCTAAAGCTTCTGCTTGTGGGATGGTGCGAGGAAAACCATCAAAGATACAGCCATTAACGCAGTCAGGCTGTGTCAGGCGTACTTTGACCAAATTGATAATTAAATCATCTGAAACCAAACCACCAGCATCCATCACAGATTTGGCTTGCTGACCCAGTTCAGAGCCTTCGCGAATTGCTGCACGCAACATGTCGCCCGTTGAGATCTGTGGAATCTGATAACGCTGACAGATCAGTTGAGCTTGTGTGCCCTTCCCTGCGCCAGGTGGGCCCAGCAAAATAATACGCATATGGCGTCCTCGATGTGTACAAAATCAATCAACAAAATTGCTGCCAAGATAACGGCTCGACAGCACATACTCAAGCATTTTTAACGATTAGCGCCGCTGATCAATCCAGGTTTCAAATTGTTTTTGCGTGCCAATCGGTACAGGGGTCGATTCTAAATCACCTGCGGCAGCAGTGGGATTACCCGTTCGGCTAATACGCGCCACCACGGCCAGCCCTGTACCCGCACGCTGTGCACTAGAGATGTTTTGCTCAGGCAACATGGCATTGGCATCAGATAAGGTCACCTGAACAGTCTGACCTGCCAAGAGCGCTGCAACATTTTGCTTATGCACAGCATAGGGCGCACCTGCTCCTTGTAATGCCCGCACAAACACAAACAAGGTATCACTCGGCTTAATTTGATCACGCAACGTCTCTGCAACGCCAACACTGACCTGCAAGCGGCTGTCTTGTGCCGCCTGCAATGCCTCTGTTGATTGCGCAATCGCGCGATCAATTTGTACCACAGCCTCTGATGTCGCTGTCGAGCCACGCGCCAAATGCAATTGTCTCAGTTGCTGTAACTGCTCCACCGCGGCATGGTATTCGCCTGCCCGATGCAGTCCCATCGCCAATAGTAAAATTGCCCCTTCATGATTGGGGTTACGGCCTAAAACCTCAGAAAGCACTGTTCGAGTCTTGTCATCCAATTGACCTTGCTGGCTAAAAAACCGCATCTGCGCATAAGTCATTGCAATCCGATCATCTGCTGGTGCGCGTCGATGAGCCCTTGATAGGGCTTCAATCGCAGGCTCAATCGCTTCAACAGCGACATAGGCTTCTGACATGGCGAGCCAACGCTCAGCATCTGTTGGATTACGATAAACATGGGTTTGCATGGCCTGTAACAGTGCTACTCCATCTGTCACACTATCTGGTGGCTCGTTCATCTGGCCTGTTAACAATTGCTCTGCCACTTCGCCGTATTGATCCTGTGCCTGCCAATACGCAAACACAGCCTGACGATCACCAATCAAAAGATACGCGGCCACCGCAAACAATGGCAACCATAAAAATACCAAACCAATCACCAGACGAGGAGCCCGACGCGGTGCATCAACATTCTCCGCATCAGTAACAGCCAAGAGTTGACGTTCTAGTTCTAATTTTTGGGCTTGATACGAGGCGTCATCCATGCGACCAGCCGCCTGATCGGCTTCCAATTCGGCCAAGCGTTCCCGAAACACGCTGACATTCAAGGCCAATAAACTGGCTGAGGCTGGGGTTGAGCGCAGCCATGGCCAGACCACCACCAGCGACAGCAGCAATAGGCAGGCAAACGCACTCAGAGCAAAGATACTAAGTGTCATGACGATCTCCTGTCTGCTCTACTGTTTTAGGCGCTTGCGTGGGTGCTGATTTGTCATTTGCTTGTCGCAAAATATCAGCCAAACGCGCTTGCTCAGCGGGACTGAGCTGTTGGGCAGCCGTCTGCCGTTGCCGACGATGCACATAAATCAACCACCCCACTAACACACTGACCAGCAGCAGTGGTGGAAAAAACCATAATACCCATGTCGAGGGTCTCACTGGCGGACGATAAGTAATAAAGTCTCCATAACGATCAATCATATAGTCACGGATTTGTTGATCAGTTTGACCATCCATCACCATGTCATATGTTTGCTGCTTGAGATCTTGGGCAATCGGGGCATCCGAACCTGCCAGATTTTGGTTTTGACATTTGGGGCAGCGCAATTCCTCTACAAGACCTTTGTACTGGGCTTCTTGGGCAGGATGATTGAACTCATAGGGATCAATCGCTTGCGCCACGACACTCCCACACAACAGCAGCATTCCAATCCACAGCCGATGACTTAACGACATGATGAGGCGTCTCCTGATTGTGTCAACGCATCCAGACAAGGCTTTAACCGTGTCGTCCAATTGTCCTGATCAATCACACCGATCAGATGAATACGCACAATCCCTGCCGCATCGACCACAAACGTTTCAGGCGCACCCGTCAAGCCCAGATCCAATCCGAGACTGCCCGCCTCATCCTGTACATTCAGGACAAATGGATTACGGTGTTTGGCCAAATACGCCAAGGCATCCGCTTGCTCATCTTTATAATTCACACCAACAATTGGCACCCCTTGCGCAGCAATGTCTAACAAGATCGGATGCTCAACATAGCAGCTCGGACACCACGACCCCCAGACATTAAGCAAGTATGGCTGTTGCGGCAAATCCGTCTGGCGTAGCAGTTGGCCATCGCTCAAATTCGGCAATTCAAAGCTCGGAATCGGCTGATTCAACATTTGACTGACTTGAATCGCAGGATCTTTGCCCAAACGACTGCCCAACAAAATCGCCAAACCAATAAACATCAGCAGTGGAATCAACCATAGCCACAAGCGCCGCTTCGGGGGCATCGGATGCTGTACATCATCAGTCATCACACCACCTCCTGCTGCGTGGTCTGACCACGCTGATTGAGCCGATAGCGCCGATCAAACATCGACAACACCGCACCCAATGCCATCAAGAGCGCACCAAGCCACAACCAGCGAATAAATGGCTTGTAATACACCCGTACCGCCCATGCACCCTGCGGGTTATTAGCATCTAATGGTTCGCCCATAGCAACATATAAATCACGCCAAAAACTGCCATGAATCGCCACTTCGGTCATGGGCTGACGCTGGATGATATAAAAGCGTTTTTCGGGATATAACGTCGTGATCTGACGACCATCACGCCAGACCGAAATCACTGCTTTGGTCGAATCATAGTTTGAGCCACGCACTTGGCGCGCCTCATCAAAACGAAATTCATAATCGGCCAACTGTACCGACTGATTCGGTGCAAGTGCCACATCGCGCTCAATGCTGGTATGCGTGGTTAAACTCACCCCTAATACCAACATCAGCAGGCCAAAATGCGCCACCTGCATGCCCCAATAGCTGGGTTTCAATCGTTTTAAGCCTTGCCATACATTCGGTGCATGGCGTAATTTTTGTTGAATATCCCACAACAAAAATCCCAGCACCCAACAACACAAGACGGCGGTCAGCATCACCATCCATGCCGTCTGGCCACTAAGCCATACGGCCAAACCGATACCAACCAATAGACTGGTGAGCAACACCTTAAGCATTGCACCCCATAATGGTTTGCGCTGTTGCTTCCATTGAGCAACTGGGCCTACTGCCATAAACACCAAGATCAGCCATGTCAGCGGTGCAAATAGCGCATTAAAATAAGGCGCACCCACTGACACTTGACCCAGCTTAAAAGCATCTGCAATCAACGGATACAGCGTACCAATCAACACCACACTGGTCGCCACCAACAAGATCACATTATTGACGACCAACAGGGTCTCACGTGACCAGACCGCATAGCGTGACTCCGCCGTCAAACGCCAGCCCCGCAGTGCAAACATCAACAGACCAACGCCAACCACCACACCCAAAATACTGAGAATAAATAAACCGCGCGTTGGATCAGCCGCAAACGAATGCACTGAGGTAATGACCCCAGAACGCACCAAAAACGTGCCCAACAAACTGAGCGCAAACGCCAAAATCGCCAACATGACCGTCCAAGCCTTGAACACGCCACGTTTTTCACACACTGCTAAAGAGTGGATCAACGCCGTTGCTGCTAACCATGGCATAAACGACGCATTTTCAACAGGATCCCAGAACCACCAGCCGCCCCAACCCAGTTCGTAATACGCCCACCATGACCCCAATCCAATGCCGACTGTCAAAAATGCCCAAGCCGCCAAAGTCCAAGGCCGAGACCATCGTGCCCAAGCCGAGTCCAAACGTCCTGCCCATAAGGCCGCCATTGCAAATGCAAACGGCACAGCCAAGCCGACATAGCCCATATATAACGTGGGGGGATGCACAATCAGGCCAAAATCTTGTAGCAGTGGGTTCAAATCGCGCCCATCAACAGGCAACATTGGCAACGAATGCTCAAATGGTGACGAGGTAAATACCACAAAGCTCAACATGCCAAACTGAACAGCGCCTAAAATCGACAAAACTCGCGCCCGCATATCCAGCGGCAAGCCCTTGCTCCAGATCGACACCGCAGCACACCAGCCCGCCAAGATCGTCACCCACAGCAACAGCGAGCCTTCATGCCCGCCCCATACCGCTGATAACTGGTAATACCAAGGCAGCAGGCTATTAGAATGCCCCGCTACATAGATCAAGGAAAAATCGTTGTTTAAAAACGCCAATGCCAGACACACCAACGCCGTGAATAAGGCCATAAACTGCGCAAGTGCCAAAGATGGCGCGAGCAACTGCCAAAGCATTTGACGACGCAACACCCCAAATGCAGGCAAAATGGCTTGTAATAACGCGATGACCAGTCCAGTCATCAATAAGAAGTGCCCCAACTCAGCGGACATGCGGACTCCTCAGCGGTAGAGCAAAAAAGGGCAAGGCTCGAATACAGCAGCAATCTGCTATAAAAAACGGCGCACAAGCATAGCATGTGCGCCGTCATTAGGCCATTTGACCTAGCTTTGATCAGGTCATTTCATACATTGGTATCAGACCACACAGATCGTCCGCTGAGCCTAAGACAATTATTTGGCCATGACAGGCAAAAACGCCACGACCAAGTGAATCAAACCTGCCGCAAACCCTGTCACGCCACCCAATACAATCAGCATCCATTCATCTTCACGGAATGCTGGCCGTAACAAATTCTGAAACTCATAAGAGCTCAGCGCCGCAATTCGATCTCGCAAAATATAATAGATTTTTTCAGCACGAGTTTCGTTCAGTTTAGGATCAGACACAGGAACCATGGTCATTTCGATTGATTTATCAATCAAATCTGCCTTCAGTTGCGCATACTCTTTCCAGCCTAGGCTCATCTGTAACGTTGTACGCACCAACGGAGTTTCGAGCACCGTATTGATATGCCGCTTTAGGATTCTACGCGTGCGATGCTTGCGTGAGCCATACATCATCTCGGACATAATCCGCTCAATGGTAATCAATTCACGGGTAGTAATGTGTGCAAAAACCTCTGATACCTCCGCTTGTCGCTGCATAAATGCACCCTGAAAGCTGTACTCTCCAATATGTGGTAGCGTCGGCCAAATAAACGGAAAACGCTTCGACACCTTAAACAGCTTCAAGAAACGGAATTTCACTGGCTCAACTGGATTAAAGACCATCCAAATTGCAATCCAGTTGGTGAGCAATCCCCAAAGCGCTGCCCATGCGGGGACTGTCCAGTGCCACGGCACGACCAGCCAGACAATCATCTGTACAAAACCAAAAAACAGGCCGATGACCGCGCTAATATGCCAAATAAAATTAATTTCTTTTTGGCCAACGGTTAAGAACATCCGCACCATCAGACCACGGTCATTTTCCATTTGGGTGACCACCATCTCCCGCATATCGACCAAATTTTCTACATTAAACGTCAGTTCCGTGACCAATTCACGCAGCACAACGGGCAGTTGCTTACGCGCTTGCGCATAAATCCGTCGCTTGATGGAATAAGGCAAGTTTTCCCACAGCAACTCATTACGTTCAATCATCACCTCATCAATCAGATGCTCAAGCTCATGAGACAACTGATCACTGATCATCCCTGCCATTTCTTCTGGGTTCATTGCATTAAAAAACTCATGCAACGAGCCCAGCTTAGAGAGGGTTTGATCGACAATCATGCCAGAAATCTTGCCAGCTTTACGCGGCACAATCCCCTGCCAACCCAATGGCAAAGGGCCAATTTTAACCCCCCAAAAGGTCAGTGGATAAAACACCATTTTCAGTGCCATCCAGACGTGCGCCCACGTCACAAATGCAGTCACTGGAGCGATACTTAAGAACGCCCAAAAATCAGGGCGATTCACCAATGCGTGCCAATATTGCTCAATCATGTTTGTTTCAATCCACATCAACCGCCATCTGTTGATGATCACCACCAACGGATTGTGGTTG
>JAYXXU010000031.1:0-8310 GCA_036019135.1 Pseudomonadota bacterium
AGCAAAATCTCTGGCTTGGTTGCGATCCGCCAAGCTCAACAGGTGTTTGAGCAGCTTAAAAAATCAGGTCTGTCGTTTGCTGAGTTTAAGCAGGCGGTCAAGGATGGTGTGCTTGATGTCGATTTGACTAAAGTGCAGCGGGATGCAGCTATACGCAACAATGTCCAAGTGGCCTACAACCGTGGGCGCTGGACGCAGCAACAGCAAGATAGTCGCATTACCCACCTGATGTATCTAACTCGTGAGGATTCGCAGGTTAGACCAAACCATGCAGCAATCAATCGGATTGTGCTGCCCAAGGATCATCCGTTTTGGATGACTCACTATGCGCCCAATGGATTTAATTGTCGCTGTATTGTCATTGGACTGACGGCTGAGGAAGCTAAGCGCATTGGTATCACAGACGACAAAGACATACCGACCGACTCGCCAGATGTGGGCTGGGATTTTAACGCAGGTGACACCTATGCGACTGGCATTCATCGCGCACTTGATCAGGCGGCGGCAAAGCTGAAGTCACTGCTGGGAGATGCGCTAGATTTGTTTATTGACAAGATTAAGGGGCTGTAATGACAGACAAGACAAGGTTGGAGGCTGCCGATCAGGCGGCCTTTTTGTTTATGGCGACCACGCCTTCTAAGGTGTCAAAGGTTGCCGAGGGCGAGCAGCGCAAGTTTGAGGGCGTGGCTTACAGTGGGCAAGTCATCGCTAATCATTGGTGGTGGGGCAATGTCATTTTTGACCTTGACACAATGACTGTGCCAGAGCCGCTGGGCATGTTGCTTGACCATCGCACTGATCAGCGCGCTGGCGTGGCCACGTCGCACAAGATCAGCTACGAAAAAGGCTTGGAGCTATCAGGAGTGCTGACCCGCAACGAGTTTGGGCAGGCTGTTGCTGCTGACTCAGATGACGGGTTTCCTTGGCAGCAGTCGGTATTCATTGCGCCAAACCGCATTGAGGAGATTGAGCAGGGCACGGTCGTGGTTAATGGGCAGGTGCATCAAGCGCCGATCACTATTTTTCGGGATTCCGTTGTGCGTGAAACATCGTTTTGTGCGCTCGGTCAAGACTCACAAACTAGCGCCAAGGCATTCAGTCTGCGCAATACCAATCCAACCACCGCCAAGGCATTCAGCAAGGGCGACAATCAAGAGGGCGATCCGATGGATTTGCAACAGGCACAGGCTCGGATTTCTGAGCTTGAGGGACAACTTACTGCGGTCACTGCTGAGCGTGACAAGTTTAGCAAGACGGCACGCACCGAGCAGATCAAAGGTCTGTTTGCCGTGATTGGCCGTGAATACAAAGAAGATGATGCGGACGTACTGGCCTTTGCTGCATTACCCGATGCTGGCTTTGAAGCGACCGCAAAAATGCTGCGTGAACAGTTTAGCAAGCAAACACAATCAGCCAAGCCAAATGTACCAGCGCACCTGTTTAGTCATCAAGCTAATGGCGGCAAGGCTGATGGCAATGGCGAACATCAATTTACCGCAGGCGCTAAAGCCTTTGCGGCCAAGAAATAAGGAGTAAGCGATGACTGTTGTAAGCGGAACATCAACCAGTCGGCCATTTAGCCTTGATCTTGAAAAAGAGCGCAAGGCCAACGCCAAAGTGACCACCAACGTTGCCTACAAGCGCGGCGACCTGTTGACACTATCTAGTGCCAACGTGCTGACCCATGCGGCTGACTCAAGCACTTGGAACGTGATCTGTGGCTTTGATATGACTCAGGCCGAGTCTACCAAGGCGGCAACGGACGGCACTGAGATCGTGATTTACACAGGCGGCGTGTTCAATATTGGCGCAGTGTCAATCAGTGGCACGGCGCTGGCAACCAACCAGTACGCCGCTGCTCGCGCTAAGGCAACACTAAACAACATTGAATTGGCGGAGATCTAACCATGCCACAGACTTTTGAAGTAAATAACGCTCCACTTGAGCTGCTGGATGTGGGCGAGTTGGCATTGATCCACTCGAACAACAAGCCATTTGATACATGGTTGCTGGATACGTTTTTTCCACGTCGCAAGTCGTTCCAAAAAGACGTTGTGCCAATTGCTGAGCTGGATATTGAATCTGACATTGCGCCGCTGGTTGCCCCTGAGGTTGAGGGTCGTGCATTTGATCCGCGTGCCGCTGCCAAGGTGGATTTTGTTCAGCCTGCTTATCTGAAGCCAAAAAACCAAGTCACACCAGCCACATCTTGGGAAACCAGCTTGCTCGCTCGCCTGCGTGATGCTGGCCTAATCTCAAGCATCAACAGCCTGAGCTTGCAGGATCAATACATTATTGCGCAGATCGAAACGATGAAGCGCAACCGCGACTCAATCGACAATCGCAAGGTATTGATGGCTGCTGAGCTGATCACCACTGGACAGATGGTGCTTGAGTCTGCCGACTACAAGCGCAATGTCGTGTCTTTTGGTCGAGACTCAGAAATGAGTTTCACGCCTGAAACGCCTTGGAATGAGGCTGGCGCAACGCCTGTTGAAGACATTGAAGCGATGCTGCAACTGATCCTCGACAATGACGGTGGCGAGGGCAAGATTGCGCTGATGTCCGCCAAGGTCTACGCTGTGCTGTCGTCGAACGCGGCATTCAAAGAGAAATTTGTGAAGCCGTATGAGGGCATCTCTGTCCCGTTCACACCTCAATTCAATGCGTCAGATAAGGCTTTATTCAAAGGCCGAATGGATAATATTGAAATTTGGACATACGAAGCTACATACCGCAACAAGGGTGTGCGCAAGCGTTTTATCCCGCAGGACTTCTTCGCAATCATCGCGGACAACGAAGGCTACGTTACTCAGTGCCAGATCAAGAACGTCAAGGCGCAGGGCTTGGCGCTCGACTACTTTGAAGACCAGTGGTACAGCAACGACCCAAGCGGCATCATGATGCTGACTGAATCTGCGCCACTGATCGTGCCGAGCAACAAAAACGGCATCTGTGGCGGCAGTGGCTTTATCACTCTGAGTTAAGGGGATGCGGCATGTATAAAGCTACGCGGACTGTCGGGCGGTTTTCGCCTGGCATGGTCGTTGAGGGTCTGACCGACGAACGCATTGAATCGCTGTTGGCGATTGGTGCGATTGAGTTGGATGACGATCCTCCACCAGAGCAGACATCGGAACTCGAATCAGTGAAGGCGGAGAACGAAATACTCCGCCTTCGCGTTTCTGAACTTGAGGAGCAGGTGGCGGGCTTTGCGCCTGCCAACTTGCCCGATCAAGCAAACGACAAACCAGACTTTGCCAAACTGACTGTTGACCAGTTGCGTGAGCACCTGACGGCCAGTGGCATCGAATTTAAAGCAGGTGCGCTCAAGGCTGAACTGGTCGAGTTGGCGCAGGGAGCTTAATCCATGTACGCAACCCGTGATGACCTAATCGACCGATTTGGCGCAACGGATATCCAAAACCTTGAGCGCAGGCTTTCTGCGGATAAGCAGCCTGACCCTTCTATTTCCGAGCGAGCAATTGCAGACGCGGAAGAAGAAGCGAATAGCTACATCAGTGTTCGGCATACATTGCCGCTATCCGTTGTGCCAGAGGTTCTTCGCAGGGCGATTTGTGATATGGCGCGATATGCGCTGTATACCAATACCCCACTAGACGAGGTGACCAAGCGTTACGAGCTGGCGCTTACTTGGCTAAAGCGCGTTGCTGATGGAAAAGTTATTTTGATGTTGCCTGTCGATAATGACGGGCAGCAAGAAGAAGTGACTCAAAATGGACAGCGCGTTGCGGTCGGTGTCAGTCATTACGGTGGCGTGTTTGGCAAGGCCACTACCGACAAAATGCCGACGCTGTGAGGTGATGTATGGTGTGGACAAGGGTCAAGATTGATCAGGGCAAGATTAGTGAGCGCTTATCCCGCTTGCTACTCAATGATGCAAAACGCACTCAGATGCTTGACCAAATTGGCGAAGCGTCGGTGCGTGAAATCAAGATGCACTTTATCAACCAAAAGTCACCAGAGGGTGTGCGCTGGAAGGTTTCAAAACGCGCTGAGAATGACCCGTCACGCCCAACAATGCTACACAGACTGGTGCTATTCAACAGTATCACGCACAAAGTATCTGGCGGCCAAGTGTCGGCTGGTACAGACGAAATTAAAGCGGGGACGCTGAACTTTGGCGCTAAAAAAGGTCAGTATGGGGCTGTCAAGGATACTGGCCAGCCTATTCCATTTGGCGATATTCCAGCGCGTAAGTTTATCGGCGTGTCATCTCAAAATGTCGTGCGGGTGCGCGACATCGTGAATAGCTTTTTACGGAGACAGTCGCAATGAGTTATCTAGCGATTGGTGAACAGATCGTGGCACGGTTAAAGGATCAAGTGCCAGACTTGCTGGAGGTCTATACGCCGTCTGAGATTGGCGATACTGAGGAATACAGCCAGATCACGCCATGCTGTCATGTGGTCTATGGTGGCGATCAGGTGGCGGATAGTGCGGGACGCGGCACAGCAAGCATGACCACTCAAGAGTGGTTTGTGATTCTTGCGGTTTCTCATGCCAGTTCACAACTCAACGACACGACCGATCTGCAAAAAGAAGCGGGTCAGATCATCCCTAAAATCCTGAAGGCATTGCAAGGCTGGCAACCCGCCGCTTCTACCGTGCCACTGGTTCGGGTCAATGCGTCCCCGCCAGTCTATCAACCAACCTGTGCTTATTATCCGTTTGCTTTCACGGGCAAGCTGATCAACTCCTAATCTTTTTTGAGGGTAAAACATGGCCTATTTCAGTGGTCAGGGCGAGATTTTGCTCGCTAAAGTCGATCCTGTGACTTTTGCGGTCGGCTCATTTCGAAAAATCGGCAACGTGCCAGAGTTCACTATCGACATGGATTCTGATCAGGTTGATCACAATGAGTCCACAACAGGCCAGCGCACAAAAGACTTTGTGTTGCGTCGCGCAAAGTCGATGACGCTAGGTGGACAGATTGAGGACTGGAGTCCCGAGAATGTGTCTTGGGCAACCAATGGGCGGATCAAGCAGATCACGGGTGGCGCAAAGACAGGCAAGGTTTCTCCTGCAAGTCTGGCTGTGGGTGGCATCTGGGCGCTTGAAGGTCAGAACATTACTGGCCTGACAATCACCGATAGCGACGATCCAGCAAATACAGTAGATCCCGCTGACTACACGCTAGACGCTGCCTTTGGCACGGTCACGATGAATGATGTGGCTGGATACGTCATGCCCTTGATTGCTGCCTACACTGACGGCGATACAGAAGCAGTGACGTTTATGACTGATGACAATCAGATGTATGCGCTCCGATTTCAGGGGATTAACACAGTTAATCAGCAAAAGGTTCTGGTTGAACTGTACCGCACACTGAAGAATCCAACAGGATCGATTCCGTTTATTAACGAAGAATTTGGTCAGATCAGTATCGCAGGTGAAGCCCTTGCTGATATTAGCAAGGCTGTTGATGGCGACTTTGGCTTGTTCGGTCGCATGGTCTACTTGTAAGCCTTCACGCAATACAAAGCCGCTCCGATTGGGGCGGTTTTTTATTGCCTGAATTTAACGCTTAGCCCTGCTGACTTCTCACCTTGTCGGCGGGGCTTTTTTATTTCCAAAGGTGAGAATCATAAGGTGAGAGCTATGAGCGAAGTACGGTTTGATGTCAATCAATATGTAAAAGTCCGATTAACCAAGCGCGGGCTAGAGATCCTCAAGCAGCAGCACGATGAGCTTTACGCAAGCATCCCATCAAAAATAAAGCGAGTGTGGAGTCCGCCTGTTGTCGATGCTGAGGGTTATTCGGAATTTCAACTGCATCATCTGATGAATATCTTTGGTGAGCAGATGCACTGCGAAAATGCACACCTTCCTTTTGATACCGAGATCAAGTTCACCATTCCTGTTTTGCAGACATGTGTACAGGTTTCATTTGCGCCAGTCAGTCAGGAGCGTCTTGACTCAATCAAAGACGCTCTTGCGAAGTCGCTTGGTGGCGGTTTTGTGGCGAACGTCGATTCAGTGATGGGCGGCGCAAAGATCACAAACCACGAAATTGACTTGGAGAAATAACATGCACCCCATCGACCAAATGCAAAACCCCGCAACCGAGATCGAGGTTCGCGGTCACAAGATTGAGATTTACGAACTGACTATGGCAGGACTGCCAGCATTTAGTCGCGCTGTCGAGTCGTTTATGGAAGCATTCGACGAGGTGGCAGACTTGCCAGCGGCACGCGCTGACGAAGCCATGCGGCGCAATACAGCACTATTCCGACTGATTGGCAAGCACACTGAGGACATGATTGCAGCGGCTGAGGTGGTGACCAATGCCAATGGTGATTTTTACCGCAAGTTAAAGCCTGATGAGTTTTTCCAAGTTGCGTCTGTGATTGTGGAGCGAAACGCTACTTTTTTCGTCCAAAGGCTCGCGCCAAGCCTAATCAAATTCGCGGCGGAAATCAGCCTGATTGGTACGATGTTGTCTGCCAACTTGCAGCCGCAGGATACAAGCTTTCTGAATTCCTAGATATGCCATATAGCTTGGTCACTGGGATTGTCAAGGCGCAGCGACGGGCGCGGATCGCCGAGCAAAGGCAGATGTTTTTGATGGCGCTCAACGCAAGTCATCCAACAAAACAATCTGTCAAGGCAATCATAAAAGGGTTTGATGATGAGCAACAATCTTAGATTCAGCGTGGTGTTTGAGGCTGTCACTGCGAGTTTTAACGGCGCTATCTCGCAATCAAGAACCGCTTTTAATACGACTGTCTCACAGATGCAAGCCGATGCAAACAGGCTTGGTTCGTCAACAGCAAGTGCTGGGCAGCAAACATCCAAAGCAATGCAGGATGCAACCAAGTCAACCAATCAACTTGGCAGTGCAAAAACCGACCTGAATAGAAAGGCGAAAGCATCAAATGACGAGCTAGCGCGATCCAAGAACATTACTGATCAGGTTGGCAATAGCTGGAGCAGGCTTTCTGGTGTTCTGGCTTCTTTCGGTATCGGCGTTTCAGCAAAACAGATCATTGAGATGGCTGATGCGTACAAGAACCTACAGGCTGTAATCGCGCTTGCATCAGGAGAGGGAGAGGCGTTTGTTACGGCGTTTGAGGGCGTGCGTGAAATTGCCAACAGTACGTTCACGTCACTATCCCAAACCGCTGACTTGTTCCGCAAGGTGACGGAAGCCACGCGAGTAATGGGAACGACACAGTCAGAAGTTTTAGATATTACCCGCACGGTCAACCAAGCGGTGCAGTTATCTGGCGCTTCTGCTGGCGGCGCGGCGGGTGCGATTTTGCAGTTCAACCAAGCGCTGTCATCAGGTCGCCTAAGCGGTCAGGAATTTAACTCGGTATCTGAGCAAGCACCACGTCTATTGAAGGTTTTTACCGATGCGCTTGGCATTAGTATTGGCGAGTTGCGCAAGCTGGCCTTTAGCCAAAAATTAACCACCGATATTTTGCTAGAGTCGCTAGAGAGTCAAGCGGACAAGGTGAATGCTGAGTTTGCCACACTCCCACTGACTGTTGGGCGGTCGCTGACCACCTTAAAAAATCAGCTTATCGACTTTATTGGTGAGGCGGACGCGGCCAACAAGGTGACCGAGCGGATTGCTAAGGCGATTATCTTCCTGTCAGAGAATCTAGATGCTGTTGCGGCAACGCTAAAAGCGGTTGTTACTGCCGCTATTGCATATAAGCTGGTTGGCCTAGCAGCCTCAATGTTCGCTAAGGCTAATGCAGCAACAGCGGCGGCGGCGGCGCTGCGCGCAGAAGCGGCGGCAAAAAATGGATTGGCAGCAGCAAACACAGCGGCAACGGCAACCTCAGCAACACTGAATCGCACGCTTGGCGGCACAACTCAAAATCTTGCAGCGGCTGGACAGTCTGCTGTCGCATTTGGCGCAAGAATGATCGGCGCTTTTTCGTTTCTTGCGATTGGGTATCTGGCAATCAGCCTGCTTAAACAGCTAGGAGAAGGGATTGCGTCCCTAGCTGCAAGAGCGACAGGACTATCCAAGGCTTTTGAGGATTCAGAAAAAGCCGTAAAAAGATCTGAGGAGTGGCTGGCGAGTGTTAGGGAGGCTCATAAAAAAGCGGCGGCTAGCGCACTCCTATTTCAGGAACGAATGGTCGGTCTTGGAAAAGAGTCTGCGGCAGTCGTCACTCGCTTTGATGATCTGATCAAGTCTGGTAAGAATGTCTCTCAGGCGCTGGTTGATCTGCAAAAAGAGTTGGATTTATCAGATCTAACAGGGATTGATAATGCCGTCTCAGCCTTGAATGCACTGGCCATACAAGGAAAGGTATCTGCTGATCAAGT
>JAYXXU010000032.1:0-1247 GCA_036019135.1 Pseudomonadota bacterium
CAGACGCTGGAGGGGCACAGCAGTGTGGTGATGTCAGCCGCATTCTCGCCAGGGGGGGAGAATATCGTGTCGGCGAGCGACGACAAGACGGTGCGCGTGTGGAGTGCGGAGACGGGGGAGCTGCTACAGACGCTGGAGGGGCACAGCCGTGGGGTGATGTCAGCCGCATTCTCGCCAGGTGGGGAGAATATCGTGTCTACGAGCGCTGATGAAACGCTGCGTTTGTGGACTTGGCCCATTTGAGATCTTGGTTGACGTGTTCTGTTGCAATGCATCAAATGTTGAATAGATATCACTGGGTCACTTTGCACAAAACTTTCCACTCAGTCAAGCACTATTAGTCTACAGAATGGTAGTATTCTTTTTGTGCGAACTAGTTTTGTTCTGCGTTCGTGTGGCTGTTCGTATCGTGATGTCTTGAGCCTTTTCGTGATCGAATGGGTTTTGTCGTTGTCAAAAGCTGCAACTCTATCGAAGCGTAACGCCATCTTTTGGCCAATTGGCTGCTCTGGGGTGCTGGACGGTACCTTGTGACAGTACTTGACGGGCCAAGCTATTGACGTAATCAGTAATGCCAACGATACAATCATCTTGTTCTTCATAATCTGGACAGTCTTGCGATGATGTGGGCTGTGCTTTGCTTCACACAATGGAACAATTCTGCATAGATCATTGTGAACTTCCACAACTGTATGCGTAAAAAGTGGGCCACCAAGTTGACTATAAGTCAGTACTGGTTTGCCATAGCGTAACTTTGCAATCATCTCCACATTTTGATATTCCGTATTAGACAACAGGTGAATAGGCTGGCGTGAAAATCGGTACGCTTTTGCCACGGCAGGATCAACATCACGCAAGTACAATTGCGGAGGGCCTACATTTTGTTGCTGCAACCCGCGGGATAGAAAAGTAAGGTCTTGGCAATGTGTCCGAGTGAGATCTCTTGTCACGTGTTCAATTTCAGTACCACCGCGCCTTTCCTGCATCAACACAGGTGATCTCAAGATTGCTTGGATGTGGTCAGCGTTGCGGCAGGCCAGTAACAACTGGCACACTTGGATCCTGCCTGTCACAATCTGACAATATTTATATATCCGAACGCCAAAATAATTGTATTCTTGGTCTCAAATTCGAAACACGCTGCCCCATTTTGAGCTCCATCTGCCCCAAGGTTTTGATGGAAAAATAGTAATGGGGACTCGCTCACCTGCTGGGACTCGCTCATCTACTGGGACTCGCTCACCTAC
>JAYXXU010000033.1:0-5666 GCA_036019135.1 Pseudomonadota bacterium
TCAGGCTATGCGTTACCACCTAAAGAGCGCTGCAAAGGCACGATTAACCTATCACCTGTTGAATCGTTGGCGGCATTGACCGAAACCGATAACGAACAAGCCGAAACCGCGGATTTGATGGCCAAAAAACGCTGTCCGATCTGTGATACTGCGATGGACAGTTATTTGATTGATGGCGGACGCAAGCTGCATATTTGTGGCAATAGCCCCGATTGTAGTGGTCATCTGGTCGAAGAAGGCAGCTTTAAAATCAAGGGCTATGATGGGCCAACGATCCCTTGTGATAAATGTGATGGCGAGATGCAGCTTAAAACGGGACGGTTTGGGCCATACTTTGCCTGTAACAACTGCGACAACACCCGCAAAGTGCTCAAAAGCGGCCAGCCAGCCCCGCCAAAAGCGGATGCCATTCCAATGCCTCATTTGCGCTCTACCAAGCATGACGATCATTTTGTGTTGCGTGACGGGGCAGCGGGTTTATTTTTGGCTGCCAGTAAGTTTCCCAAAATCCGCGAAACCCGTGCGCCATTGATTGCTGAGTTGCGTTCGGTGTCCGATCAGCTTGATCCTAAATATCAGTTCTTATTGGCTGCACCTGATACTGATCCCGATGGCAATCCTGCATTGGTGAAGTTTAGCCGCAAGAGTGCCAGTCAATATGTGGCATCTGAAAAAGACGGCAAGCCAACCAAGTGGATGCTGACGTGGGATGGCGAAAAATGGGTGTAGGTCGCTAAAGTTTCAATCAGGCATTTCCCAAAAAGCAGTAACATGGAAATACAATGCTTTTTGGGAGGGCTTGGATTATCATTTAATGCATAGATGCTGTTAATGGGGATGCTGATTCATGGAAAGCAAAACTGCTCGCTTAACGATTTTGGTTGATCCAGTAAAAAAACAAGCTTTTGAGAAATTGTGCAATGCACAGGATTTAACACCGTCACAGGTTGTGCGACAGCTCATACGAGAGTATTTGGATAAGCATGGCGTGACTTATGCCACTCAGCCGAAGAGCGCCAAAGCAGTTGAAGATGCCGCTGTGCAAGGTGAATAAATGACAATACGACTCGAAAGAAACCTGATTGAATTCAGGCTTCTTTGAGGGTTTGGTACTCAGGAAAAATCCAATTCTTTTTCAAACCGTTTTAATTCATGCCGCGCCATCGCAAGATTGGCTTTGCTTCGGTCGAGCACCACATATAAAAACAAATCTGGGTTACGTTCCAAAGGGCGTAATAGATGATACTGTCGCTCTAAGGTAATTAAAATATCTTCAGGATCGTCATTTAAGCCCAAAGACTTTGCAACTTTGCGTTTTGCCCGCAGGACTTCTGTATTACCTGCGGCTGCAAGATCTAAATCCAGCCCTGTACCCTGTGTGGCCAAAGCCAAGCCACTCGTTGAGTCAATTAATGCCCCAACAATAAAGCCATCAATACCACTTAATTCAGTCAGCGATAGTTTTGCCATGATAAATCCCTCGATTAGCTATTTTTGGCAGAGCCATATGAGCATACAGGCTGCCAAACTATTCCATTCCATTTCACCTTGTACCGATATTGGGGCTCAAGATGTCGCCAAACATTAACATATGATTATCATTATGTGAACATCAAAAAATATTTTATTGGTGTGTATCTGTTTCTAGTTCCAGTCTGGGGTCAAGCCTCAGCGCTTTGCTGTAGCGGCGGTCTAAAGTATCGAATATCGAGATTTCATTGCACTGTAATCAGCATCATCTTTGTGACAATCAGGGCCAGTCTGCCGAGTGATACCTGTCAGCCAGTGCAATGCATTTGGCGTTACTGATGAAAGGTGGGAGTAAAGACATCAGCCAGAGTGGGTCAGTGCCCAGTGGAGACTGGAGTTTTGAAGATGCGTGATTGATGATGGTTCGACTTGGGCAGCATGAATCCAGTCTGCCCAAGTTGATTCGAGTTATTTTAATCTGTGGTCTGCAAAGTCGCTGGCTGAATGGCGCTCATGTAGTTGCTCATCTGGCTCACCCCAGTTGCGGTTGACGATTCGTCCACGCTGTACAGCAGGCCGTTGCGCAATCATCTCAGCCCAACGTTGCACATGTGTATAACGGGTCGCATCCAAAAACGCCGCTGCGTCATAAACCTGATTGCGAACTAATGCGCCATACCAAGGCCAAATGGCCATGTCCGCAATCGTATATTCTTCGCCTGCGATATAGGTGGATTGGGCGAGGCGATGATTGAGGACATCCAATTGACGTTTGATTTCCATGGTGTATCGATTGATCGGATATTCATACTTTTCGGGTGCATACGCATAAAAATGCCCAAAACCACCACCCAGCAGCGGTGCGCTACCCATCTGCCAAAAGAGCCAGCCTAAGCATTCTGTACGTGCGGCACGATCTTGTGGAATGAACGCCTCAAACTTTTCGGCCAGATACAATAAAATATTACCAGATTCAAAAATACGCAGTGGTGGACTCACGCTATGATCGACGAGGGCTGGGATCTTTGAGTTGGGATTAATCGCCACAAAGCCACTACCAAACTGATCTCCCTCGCCAATCCGAATCAACCACGCATCATATTCAGCTTCCTTTTTTCCTTGTGCCAGTAATTCCTCTAGTAGGATGCTGACTTTGACGCCATTGGGCGTGGCCAACGAATAAAGCTGCAAGGGATGAGTGCCAATCGGCAGGGTTTTTTCGTGCGTTGCACCAGCAGTCGGTCGGTTGATTTGGGCAAAAGTCCCTCCGTCGTTTGGCTGCCATTGCCAGACTTGTGGGGGAGTATAAGTGGGCTGAGACATGTGAATGCTCCAAAATCGTACTGCGCTTTAATCTACAGGATGTTCAAAAAGCTTGTGTTGCGAAAATTTGATTAGGCAGATATAGGCTGGACAATTGGGTGGTCAGCAGTTCAAATATCATGCTGTCTATGCTTTTAAGTCAACAAAATCCCCAAATCAGGGGGTATCACGCATACAATAGTGCCACAATCGATTGATACAGCGTAGTTCACCATGAAAATCCTTGTCCGCAATCTGGCTCGCACCACCACTGAAGACGCCGTTCGCACGCTGTTTGCTGGATTCGGTCATGTGGCAGCGGTGACGATTGTGATGGATCAAGCCACAGGCCAATCCAAAGGCTTTGGTTTTGTCGAAATGCCCAACCCAAAACAAGCGGTGACTGCGGTCAAGCGCAGCAATCTAACCCGTTTTGAGGGTAGTGTGATTCGGGTTAAGCTATCAGAAGACAAGCCGACTGACACCGATACTGTCACCGACGCGTAGCCTACTGCTGATTTAGTGCTGTGTTTTGTTGAAGCTGTTGTAAGGTCGAATCTGCATCTTGCATGATCCGATCAATCAATTGTTGTGCGGTCGGTATATCATGGATTAAGCCTTGCGATTGGCCAATAAACTGCATGCCTTTGACCAAATCACCCTGTTCGGTGGCGGCTTTTAAGCGTGGCGTTGCTGCGCCAAAACAGGCCAGTAGTCGAATCTGTCGTGGCTGAACAATCAGACCCGCCAGCACCTTCCAAATCGAAATATCCAACTGCCGTGCTGCCAGTAGTGCTTGCCATGCGGCAACCAAAAAAGACATCGGCTTGGCAGTCAGTCTTTCTGCTGTTGGCGTTTGCATGTAGCGCGCAGGTAATCCATCGAAGTGTGGACTATAAATCGTGGCATGTTGATCTCTGTCGATCACGGCTTGTTTAGTCTGTTGGTGTAATGGGCTTTCAGCGCAGGTTGCAAAGCGTGAACCCATCGCCATCGCTGATGCGCCTAAAGCAAGTGCCGCCAAGAGGCCGCGATGATCGGCAAAGCCACCACAAGCAATTACGGGAATATTGAGCGCATCGACCAAGGCAGGGACTAATACCAGCGAAGTGACGTCGCCACCATGTGCAGCCGCCTCGTGCCCAGTCGCCATGACCGCATCAACCCCTTGAGCTTGCGCGGCCAGTGCATGCTTGGCAGTGGTCACGGTGGCGATTACCTTGCCCCCATAGGCATGGCAACGTTCTATGAGCCAATCACCTTTACCCAATGAAAAGTTAATCACGGGTACTTGCAGTTCAAGTGCGACTTCGGCTGCTTCTGTAGCACCTGGCATCAGTAACGCACAATTGACACCAAACGGTTGATCCGTCAAGGCACGGACACGCAAAATTGCAGTGCGGGTTTGTTCTGGCGACAGTGTCCCCAATGCCAAAATCCCCAATCCTCCAGCATTGCTGACCGCTGCCACCAGTTCAGGCGTTGAGATCCAGCTCATGCCTGTGAGAATAATGGGGTGGCGAATGCCAAGTAGGCGAGTGAGGGCGGTGTGCATGGCCTGATCCGTTGTCATCGTTTGAGTCATCTTAACTGTTTTAAGATGATAAAAAAATGACCCGCTGTGCGAGTCATTTTGATGGTTTTGGTCAGTGGGATTATTAAGATTTAGAAGCGGTATTTGACCCCAGTCTCAAATGAGCGCTCTGGCCCAACATAGATGCCTTGACGTAGGCTGGCCATGTAGTGTTCGTCGAGCAGGTTTTTGATGGAACCGTATACTTCAAGTTGATCGCTAAAGGCATAGCGAGAGGTTAAATCAACCGTTGTGTAAGACTTGAGTTGACCCGTAAAGAATCCACTGGTGTTTTCAGCAATCGGTTTGGTATTCATGGTATCTGTGTATTGTGAGTCCATATAGTTGGCACTCAGTTGCGTACGCAAACCATTCACTTCGTAGGCCACCCCGACATTGGCAACCCATTCTGGCGTATAGGTGATGCGGTTGCCATCACGTGCTAACAGTTTGCCCTGATCATCAAAACGATCCCCTTTAAACTCCGCATCTGCTAACCATGTGAAGTTGGCAAATACATCCAAACCCTCGGCGAATGCATAGCTCACTGCACCTTCCAAGCCTTGATGTACGGTTTCACCACCATTGGTTTGCTGAAAGCTACTGTTGCTGTTGGCAGGGATTATTTGGTTATCAAAGTCCATGCGGAATGCGGCTAGCTCATAACTGAGCTGATCTTGTGAGCCGCGTACACCGACTTCGATGTTGACTGATTTTTCAGCATCGAGTTTTTGGTCAGTTAAGCCATCTAGCGCGTCGCCATTCAGCGCAGGGGAGAAGGCTTGATACACACTGGCATACACTTGTGCGGCTGGTACAACTTGGAACGTTGCGCCTAAGCCAGGCATGACTTCGGTATTGGTGGTTTTGGCAGACTTGCCATTACGTTGATCCAAACGATCTTGACTATAATGCTCGACCCGCAGACCAGGTGTGATCGACAGTCGATCCGTCACGTCAAAGCGATTTTGGGCATATAGTGCATAGCTGTCGGCACTATCAATCACGTCTTTATTAATCGCGCCCGTACGCGGTGCAGCGCGTGTTGCACCAATGGTTTGGTCAAACATTTTTTCGGTCATGTAGCGTACACCGATTTCGGCTTCGCCACTGACGCCTGCGATTTGGTTGTCAGCAGTCAGGCGGCTCTCGACGCCATAGCGTTCAAATGAGCGATTGTTACCATTGAGGCTGTCAGTATAGTTCCAGCGTTGGTCTGCTGTAACAGGCATGTTTTTATCAGTGCCGTAACGCCAGTAATCACGCTTCATCTCACTCCAGTAGAACAGGGATTCTAAGCGCATTCCCGCTTGAATATCCC
>JAYXXU010000034.1:0-7593 GCA_036019135.1 Pseudomonadota bacterium
AATTGAGCCTTTCAGCTTGCCAATCTCTTGCACCAAATATTGGGCTTGTTCGCTCATGACTTGTTTGCGTTTTTTGTCACGATCTTCTTCACTCGAAAACATACTGCCTGCATTCGCGGTTGCCCAACGGGTTCCAGCAAGTAATGAAGCACGCGCGATTGACATACGACGGTCAAATGCACTGGTTTTCAGTTCGTTCAGCTTGTCAGGCGAATCAGACATGGGTGCGGTCATTCCTCAGGAAGTGGGGGGACGGCAAGTCGCATGGCGTGGAACAGCGACCGTGAAGGTGCTCACTATGCAGAACAATACGATCAATAACAATGATGTTTAGGTGACCAATCATTCAAGCAGATTAGTGGTATTTTAGCATCGATGGGTCATCAGTTCTGGATAACCCATCGCATCATGCCACCGATGGATGATGAATGGCCATTGTTCTTTAGTCGGTGGTTTGCTCACGTGCGATGGCACGATAGCCGATATCACTACGATATTGCATGCCATGAAAATGCACATGCCCACAGGCTTCAAGTGCGGTGGTTTGGGCTTCCAGTACACTTTCACCCATCGCAGTGACACAGAGTACCCGACCACCATGGGTAATGGTATGACCATCTGCAGTCAATGCAGTGCCAGCATGGAAGATTTTGACACCTTCAGGATAGTTCCCCAGACCTGAAATCATATCGCCTTTACGGACATCGGCAGGGTAGCCTTCTGCTGCTAAGACAATCCCGACAGATGGTCGGTTATCCCAGTCTGCATGGCTTGGCAGTTCACCTGCTAGTCCTGCTTCGACCAACTCAATCAGGGAGGATTGCAGACGTAGCATGATGGGCTGGGTTTCGGGATCGCCAAAACGACAGTTAAACTCAATCACTTTGGCTTGGCCTGTGGGGTCAATCATCAGACCTGCATATAAGAAGCCACTATAAGGATGTCCATCGGCAGTCATCCCATCCACAGTCGGGCGCATGATGTCACGCATCACATGCTCGAACACGGCTGATGTGACCACAGGTGCAGGCGAGTATGCCCCCATACCCCCTGTATTGGGCCCTGTATCACCTTCGCCAATCCGCTTATGGTCTTGACTGGTGGCCATGGGGAGGATGTTTTGGCCATCAATCATGCAAATGAAACTGGCTTCTTCGCCGTCCAAAAACTCTTCGATCACCACTCGCGAGCCTGCATCACCAAATTTGTTGCCAGACAGCATGTCGTCAATCGCTGCATAAGCTTCAGCAATGCTCATTGCAACGATCACGCCTTTGCCCGCAGCTAGACCATCGGCCTTGATGACAATCGGTGCGCCGTGTTTGTCAATATAAGCCTTGGCTGCATCAACCTCTGTAAACACATCATAAAATGCTGTGGGAATCGCATGTTTTTTAAGGAAATGCTTGGCAAAGGCTTTGGATCCTTCGAGCTGGGCGGCGTATTGTGTTGGCCCCCAGATCTTGAGTCCTGCTTGTCGACAGGCATCAACCACGCCGTTAACCAATGGGGCTTCAGGGCCAACAATAATCAGATCAATCGCGTTGGCTTGTGCGAACGCAATGATGGCTGGGTTATCCAGAATATCCAGTTCGACATTTTGGCACTTGGGTTCGGTTGCAGTGCCTGCATTACCTGGTGCGATAAATACTTGGGCGACGCCATCATCTTGGGCGCATTTCCATGCAAACGCGTGCTCACGACCACCTGAGCCGAGAATCAGAACATTCATTGTGTACGCTCCTTGTTATTGGATTAGTGGCGGAAGTGACGCATGCCCGTAAAGACCATGGCGATCCCATGTTCATCCGCTGCTGCAATGGTTTCTGCATCACGCATTGACCCACCTGGTTGGATGATACATGAAATTCCAACGCTAGCAGCATTGTCGATGCCATCACGGAATGGGAAAAATGCATCCGACGCCATAACAGCACCTTCAACCACCAGACCTGCCTGTTCTGCTTTGATCGCTGCAATACGAGCAGAGTTGACGCGGCTCATCTGACCAGCACCTACACCGATGGTTTGACGGTTTTTGGCATAGACAATGGCATTGGATTTGACATACTTGGCCACTTTCCATGCAAAAATTAGGTCATGAATCTCGGCTTCGGTTGGCGCGCGTTGGGTCACGATTTTCAGATCGGTGTCTTTGATCATGCCCAAGTCTTGATCTTGTAACAGCAGACCGCCATTGACACGTTTAAAGTCAAGCTGGCTGATGCGTTGGTCTAGTGCGGGCAATTGACCGCAGACCATGATGCGGACATTCGGCTTACTGGCGGTGATCTCTAGTACACCTTGTTCGATGCTCGGGGCGATAATGACTTCAACGAACTGACGGTCAATAATGGCTTTGGCGGTGGCACAGTCAAGTTCACGGTTGAAGGCAATGATGCCACCAAAGGCAGATTCTGGATCGGTCGCATAGGCCAAATTATAGGCAGTTTGAATCCCATCCAAGGAGACAGAAACGCCACAGGGATTGGCATGTTTGACGATGACACAAGCAGGCTTGGCAAAGGATTTGACGCATTCCAGTGCGGCATCAGTATCAGCAATATTGTTATAGGACAATGCCTTGCCTTGGAGTTGTTTGGCTGTTGCCACAGAAGCTTCGGCAGCGTTGGCATCAATATAGAAGGCCGCAGATTGATGTGGGTTTTCACCGTAGCGTAGATCTTGGGCTTTGATCAGTTGGAGGTTAAATGTGCGTGCAAAGCGGTCGGCCACTTGATCTTCAGTTGTGTTGACACGTGCGCCGAGATATTGCGCGATCATGCCATCATATTGTGCAGTGTGCTCGAACGCTTTTACTGCTAAGTCAAAACGCGTTGCGGCAGAGAGTGCACCGTGCGTTGTAAGTTCCGCAATGACTGTGCCGTAGTCGCTTGCATTGACCACGATGCCAACAGAAGCATGGTTTTTGGCGGCGGCGCGTACCATAGTTGGACCACCAATATCGATGTTTTCGATGGCATCTGCCAAGGTGCAATCAGGCTTGGCCACAGTTTGGGCGAATGGATACAGGTTGACCACGACCAAGTCAATCGGTGCAATCTGATGCTCCGCCATCACCGCATCATCGACCCCACGACGCGCCAAGATGCCGCCATGAATTTTGGGGTGTAGGGTTTTGACCCGCCCATCCATCATTTCTGGGAAGCCTGTATGTTCTGAGACTTCGGTCACAGGGATTTGGTGTTTTTTAAGCAGTTGATACGTGCCACCAGTGGACAGCAATTCAATCTGAAGCGCACTCAAGGCTTGGGCAAATTCAACAATACCAGTTTTGTCAGAAACAGAAATAAGCGCACGGGAAATCGTCATAAAGCACAACCAAATACAAGTGAGTAAAATGAAAAGACCGGAAAAACCCTAAGGTGTTTTCCGGTCCGTGAGCCACACAGCGATTAGTCGCTCATCAGGCCATGGGTCTTGAGTTTCTTGCGTAGCGTACCACGGTTGAGGCCAAGGATCTCGGCAGCACGGGTCTGGTTGCCTCGGGTGTACTCTAGCACAACCGACAGCAACGGTTTTTCCATTTCAGCCAGCACCAAATCATAAACCATAGACGGTTGTTCGCCTTGCAGTTGAGCAAAATAATGGCGAACTGCACGCTCCACATGCAGGCGGAGGGCGACGTCTGATTGGGCGTTAAAGGCAGAGGACTTGCTGTTCATGGGTCTAGATCCGAAACGAAATCACATACAGGCACAAAGTGTACCAGACAGTTGCAAAAAGCATGGCTTCTGACGTATGACAACATTAAAGCCGTGATCTTCCCACAAGGTGTTTAACACAAGGCAAAACAATCTCAATAGCGTAGACCACACCAGCCAAAACCAGTGAAGTGACACCTCAAGTCAAGTCGGGAAATGCACGATTCTATCCGCTGTCACAGGCCATTGCCCACGCGGGGGTGCATAATAGCACCTCACCCGTCGGCTGTGCAGCATCCTGTCATGATTTTTCAATATCAATCGTGACTGTGTGTTCGTGGTGGCACATTTTTCAATAAACGGCGCTAATCCGATGACGTCGGATCTGTGTATGCGCGACTTGAATATCAAATTGTGCTTGTAAGGTCTGATTGGGGCGGAGTTGTTGCATCGAACGCTCAGCAGCTTGTAGATACTCGGCTGGTAAAATCATCCGCTCAGCCTCTCCAGTTTGGCGTTCTGTAATCAACAGGTGTAGCTTGGGCAGCAGTTGTGCCTGATCAGCACGGTTGGTGATTCTTAGCGTCACACGGCTGACATTGCGATCTTCTGGATGAGGGCGAATTTGAATGCGGTTCAGATGGATTTGATCTGCATCGCTGAGAGGGAGTTGGCAGCCAACGATCTGGCACAGGGCGGCAAGTTTGTTGTGATACTGCGGCTGACTGGCCAGATTGGCAAAATTAAAATATGCCCACTGTGCGGCCAATAGCAACAGCATGATGATGCACAATCCACCCCATAGCACAAAATATCCTAGCGGTTTGCGGGTTTTTTCTGGAATGCGGATCCGATGGCTTGCTGGCGGTGGTAGCTGTTGCAGTCGTGTCTGTATTGCCGAGGTTCGCGTCGGCTGCTCAATCTCTTCAGAGGCTGCACCTGTTTCGTTGAGATAGTTGAGTAAGTTTTCGCTGTCTTGATGGCCTGAGGGTGTTTTTGGCTTGGCAAGAACAGAGGGAGGGGCTTGTGAGCCAAGTAGCTCAGCAGCTTGTTGTTGCTCGTTTTTTTTTCGAGCTTCATCTTCTTCGTTTAATAATGCTTCTGCCCATGACTCATCCGCGTTCGGGCGGATTTTATCAACACCAACGACCTCATCTTTGCGTAGCACCTCAGCCGTTCCTGAGTCACCCCCTAAAAAAAGATCGCTAAAATCACCGTCTAGTTTAAGTGCGCTTAGAGATGCGGAGGTTTTTGTTTTATTGAACATCGATTTTTTTGGTGTTTCTATGGGCTGATCCTCAATCGGTGGGAGTGAAATAGCGGCTATTTGACCAGGTGGTGGTGTGTCTTGAAAATTAGGTGCTGCGTTTGCATCGTCCAAATCAGGCAACGCGACGGCAATTGGACTTGCTGGAATAACAGGCTGATCTGGCACAGGTTCAGCAGGTTTTTGTTCGGCTGTGGGCAGGACAGGCGCTGAGACCAAAACATCAGCAACAGGTGTGGCAGCTACTTGAAGTGGCTCTTCAATCTTAGCTTGTGTGCTTTGGGCATAGCTTTGGTTGGGGTCAACAGCTTGCGGTGACAGAGCAGCAAAAACCTGGTCAAACTCTTCATCAAGATGTTGTTTTGATTCAAGTTGACCAAGCTCGGCATCGGTCATAGAGATGGATTTTTGACCTGCAAGGGTGACCCGTTTGGGTTGCTGCTCAGGTGGCTTTTCGTTAAGTAGATCAAAAACATCAGGCGCTGGCTCGGCTGATAGGGGTTGGCTAGCTGCGACTGGCGGTAGCTCAGGTGAGCGTGCCGAATTCTCGTTGTTGACAATATAGTCATCGGCTTTAAAGACCTGAAAGCATTTGCCACAACGAACATGCCCTCCCCGAGCAGCAAGCTGTTCGGGGGTCACGGCAAAAATACTTTCACAAAATGGACATTGTGTTTTTTGAGCACTCATCCCCTAAGCTCCGTTTGTTTTTGGTTTATGCTGAGTTGCGTGTGCCTGAGAGGCGACACCAGTTTTCTTCGCGTGTTGCCAGTTCATTTAGATTGAACCATGTTGAATAAGCGTGTTGCAATCCTTCGACTTGTTCGCTGATCAGTCCCGCCAGCACGATGCGTGCACCTGCTTGGCTGCGACGGCCAAATTCAGGTGCAAGTGCAGCCAATGGACCTGCCAAGATATTGGCAACGATCACATCGCTGCATAAATCTGGATAGTGTTGGTTGAATTGTTCGGGCAGATCAACCCATAGTCGATCAGCCACACCATTAATTTCGGCATTTTGTCGTGTGGCAAGAATCGCTTGTGGGTCAATATCAGTGGCATAGACTTTTTCAGCACCGAGTAACAATGCTGCAATCCCCAAAATCCCTGAGCCACAGCCGTAGTCAATGACGGTTTTGCCTTTTAGCGGTTCGGCATCGAGCCATTGCAGACATAAAAATGTCGAAGCATGGTTGCCTGTACCAAAGGCCAAGCCTGGGTCAAGCATCAAATTTACCGCGGAGGGATCAGGTGGTGTGAGCCATTCAGGCACAATCCACAGGCGTTCGCCACATTGGATTGGCTCGTAATGATCCATCCAAGCACGCTCCCAAACCTGCTCTTCAAGATAGTCATAAAAAGCACGAACGGTTGGTGCTTGTGCGCTGACAAAGCCAATCAAGCTGTCTGCATCAATTGGATCATCTTCATGATCATTAAATAACCCTGTGACGATGACTTGATCCCATATCGGGGTTTCGCCAGGCAGCGGCTCCAGCAGGGGTTGGTCGGCAGCATCATCTAAAATGACACTGGCTGCCCCGAGTTGTTCGAGTAGGGTTTCGATGAGCGCCACATCGGATTGTTGCGCTTCAAACCGAATTTGTAACCAACGCATTTAGGCTGCTCCGTAAGGCTGGGCTGAAGGCAGTGTGCTGACACTGAACATCAAGCATTTGAGATAGGCTGATTCAGACATGGCGAGTAATTGAGGATGATCGGCCAAGGGATGTGCTTCATGGATCAGTTGTACTCGCTTATTTTGGCGGCGTGCAACTTGTTGGATGATTTTCAGTAGCTCATCTCGATGTAAATGTAACGAACAGGAGGCACTGACCAAAATCCCGCCATCTTTGACTTGTGCAAGCGCACCTTCATTCAGCTTAAAGTAGGCTTGGCGACCTTGTTCAAAATCACGCCGCTTTTGGATTAAGGCGGGTGGATCTAACACCACCACATCATAGCTGGCGCTGGTACTGGGTTGTTTGAGCCAATCAAAAATATCGGATTCGATGAATTCGACTTGCGTGAGTTGGTTATGTTGGGCATTGATTTGGACGTATTCGCCTGCTTTGGCCGATACATCAATACAAGTAACGGCACTTGCGCCATGGGCGGCAGCTTGCACCCCCCAGCCACCAATATAGCTAAATAAATCTAAAACACGCTTGCCCGCTGCGATCTGGTTGAGCCACTGACGGCCACCACGATGGTCATAGAACCAGCCTGTTTTTTGACCATCCAACGGGGCAGTGAAGGGCACGCCATTTTCAATCACAGCCAAGTGCTGAACAGGTGTCCCAATGGTTTCAACATAGCTGGGCAAGCCTTCAATTTGACGGCCTTTGCCATCGTTTTTGAACACAATCGAAATCTGGCTACCAAAAATCTGCTGTAGAGCTTGGATCAGTGCGGCACGCGCATCTTCGATGGCATGGGTGCTGATCTGTACCACAAAATGCTGATCAAACCGATCAATGACCACACCCGCCAGCCAATCGCCTTCGCCATACACCAGACGATAAAACGGCGCGGGAAAAATAGCGTGTCGCAAGGCCAATGCTTGGCTAATACGTTGCTGAAAAAAATCCACATCCAGCGCATCAATCCGTTGTTCATCCATCAGACGGGCGCAGATTAAAGCGTTGGCATTAAAACTGG
>JAYXXU010000035.1:0-1016 GCA_036019135.1 Pseudomonadota bacterium
GTGCTGTTTATTGTAATCATCGGTGGCCTAAGCCTTTGGCTAGAAGACGAGCTGATGCTGGTCACAACCGCTGTGGTCAATCAGATCGGTTTTTTGGGACTGTGTTTGATTTTGCTGGTCACGGATACCTTGGTCACTCCATTTCCACCTGATTTATTATTGTTGGTGATTGCCAAGAGCCCACTGTCTGAAGAGTGGTTTGGCTATGTCACCATACTCGGCTGTGTCTCAGTCTGTGCGGGCATGATCGGCTGGAAAATCGGCCAGAAACTCGGTGGCACACGACTAGCGAAGCGAATCTTTGGTGATATCCAACCTGAACAGCGTGAGTTTATCCAAAAATACGGTTTTTGGGCGATTGTGATTGGCGCAATTACACCACTGCCATTTTCAGTCACTTGTTGGGCAGCAGGCATCCTAAAAGTTCGCTGGCAAATCGTCCTCACGGCAGCGGTGCTTTTTCGAATTCCACGTTTTGTATTGTATTACTGGTTGATCATCTCAACCGCCCAACTGTTTGGCGCTTAGACCTTAGCGCGATTGATGTACTTCTTACTCGGGCTCGGCAACAGGCATTGGTGCAATGATTGCCAATGAGCGTTGATAAGCCTGTACCACTGCACCTTTGCGGTATAAATCACTGGTCAAATAACGCGACCGTCCCGATAACTGTACCGTCACTTGAGCCTGATAATAGCGACTTTTAACGGACAAAAATCGCTGAAGCGCCGAGCGCTGCTCTGCTGTCACCGCATCCAACGAGGCTTGTGTCCAAAACTCACCGACTTGATCAATCGGCTGCTGGTTTTGGTCACGCGTGGTCGCCCACTGTTCGACCTGTGTTCGCTCAATATTTTCATGCAATGCCGTCAAGACAGGCACACTGGCCGTGTTCAGATTGATGGGCGCAAATGAAGGCAAAGCACTGACATACGGCTCAATCGCCTGAAAAGCCGCCAACTGCTCAAACCCTCGCACCTGCTGCAACTCTTGCACACTGCCAAATCGGCGATTCG
>JAYXXU010000036.1:0-4616 GCA_036019135.1 Pseudomonadota bacterium
CCGATGCAATACCAACGCATTGTGCGTTCCATGATCAAGAGGTAATCAGGCATGACTCGCGCTGTGAAATGGACGAATCGGGTACTGGATCTGGAAGGTCAAAGCCGTATCAATTTTAGACGGGCGCGGCACATGGCTGAGCTGACCCTAGAGCAAGCAGCAGAGCGGATCAGCATTACTACAGGTATTGGCGATAAGACCGTACGCAATACCCTCAAGCGCTATGAGGGTGGCTCAGGTGGCATGTCAGTCGCCATCTTGACCGCAGCAGCAGACGTGTATGACGTGTCAGCCGACTATCTGCATGGCCGTACCCAAGCCCCTGAATCGGGGGATGAGGCGGCACGGTTTGGTAGCTTTAATCGGGCATTGCTCGCCAAACTCATGCACTTTGCCCAGTCAGCCACAGAGCAGGTGTTCTTGGGCATGGTCACTGCCCAGCCAGAGGAGTATGAGCAGATCCAGCAATTAATGCTGAAGGCGGCCAAACAGATCCGATCCGTGCGTGCGGCCAACCAAGAGTTGTTTGATAACGAAGTCAAAGGCGGTAGTAATCTGCTGAAAATCGCCGATCAGTTCGATGAGCAAGCCAGAATCATATCTTGCACGCTCAAAAAACAGCAGGAAGCCTTGGCCTATCATCACCGTGTGATTAGTGATGAGGTGTTGGAGAGCCGCAAGCAATGTTCGCTTGGGCTGTTCGATACCATGAAGTTGGCTGAGGATGTCTAAGTGAATGGGGATAAAGAGCAGTACTCAGGCAAAGACCAAGCCATCATTCACCGATGATTTTTGGAAGAAGGTTCGTTGGGTTTATGAACAAGAGCCTGTTTTTACCCTGAAAGAGGCATTGGAGAAGGTTGCAACTTCTGAAGGTATTTCCACCGAGTTGCAACCTAAGATTAGCGCTGTTAAGAGTCGATCTAGTCGGGAAAAGTGGGCTAAAAAACCATTAAAATCAAAATCAGTACCCTCCAGTAGTCTTGGACGAATCAAGCAAGAAGATCGGATTGCGCTTGCTCAGCTTGCAACCCAAAAACGCAAAAATGCCTCACCAGTTGCAACCTCGGTTGCAGGCTTTGCATCCGATGATGTGGATGATGATGCACTAAGTGAGGGTGAGCTGCGAAAGATCCATGACCCAGATGCAGTACGTGAGGCGCTGATCCGTACTCACAAGGGCGAACTGTCGAGCATGCGCTCGCTGTGTAATGACATCCTTCAAGCGGTCAGTGACAGTTTAGAGGCGTCAGGTAGCAAAGAGACCCTGACCACCCGTGCTAGAGCAGTCGCATCGATAGTGCCGCAAATCTTGGCCTTACAAGATGCCGAGTCGAAGCGTTGGGGCTTGGATGACGTGAAGCAGGCGGGTGAGCCATACGATGCCGAAAAAGCCCGTCAGGAGCAGTCAGCGCTGCATGAGCGGCTGAACCAACAGCGTGAGCAATATAAGGGGCGCACTTTTGATGATGCGGCGCTCGACAGTATCCAGCTAGATGAGGATCTGACCCAGCAAGAGCAAGATTATTTGAACAGCCAAGATGACCATGACGACCTAGAGGATGAAAGCTATGTCTCGCCCGAAAAAGCCTAAACTCAAGTTAGAGAACGATCCACGCTGGCAGGAGCTGGTGGCACGCTACCACGACAACATCTATGGCTTCTTCTTGGATGTCCTGAAGTTCAACCCGACTTGGCAACAGGCAGACGTTATTGATCAGATTCAATATACCGATTGCCGTGTGTCGATTTCGTCGGGTCATGGATGTTTTGGCAAGGGTACGTCGATTATGAAGGCGAACGGCGATTGTGTGCCAGTTGAGTCCATCGCTGTTGATGATCAGTTGATGGGGGATGATGGGCGCAGCGTTCGCACTGTGCTGGCGTTAAAGCGCGGTCAAGAAAATATGTATCGGTTTACCTATGCCGACAATACCAGCCATGTGTTTAATGAGTCGCACATTCTTTGCCTAATGCGTGATGGGGAATACTTTACGCCTACAGTGGAAGATTATTTGTTTTCAGTGGATGTTCAGCAATATGAGGGCATGAATCCATACCGACTATTGGATGGTAAGCATATTGAATTGCCGATTCAGTCCGTCGAGCCACTGGGTCTAGGTGATTATTATGGTTTTGACTTAGACGGCAATAGCCAGTTCTTAGGTGGTGACTTCACGGTACTGCATAACACGGGCAAAACGACCTTAGCGGCAGCTTTTGCCTTTTGGAAGCTCATTTGCTTTTATAAATCTGTGTTTATGTTCACCGCGACCAAGATCCAGCAGTTACGGCGCACCACATGGAAAGAGATTCGCAACTTTTACGACAACATTGAGAGCAATCCGCACTTTAGCTGGTTGGTCGATTATATCGACATCCAAGCTGAGTCGATCAAGATCAAAGGCTATGACACGGGGTGGCAGATCTTTGCCCAGACTGCTGGCAAAGGCAATCCTGAAGCGCTGGCAGGGATGCACGCCCACTGGTACACCGTGTGGGCAGATGAGGCGTCAGGTATCCCGCGTGAGCATTTTGACGTGATTGAGGGAGCGCTGACCGAAACGCATAACGCCTTCATCCTATCCAGCCAGCCAACACGCGACAGTGGGTTCTTCTACGATACGCATGACTCGATGTCGGTACAGAAGGGCGGTAGTTGGACGCCCATCGTGCTGAACAGTGAGGAAAGCCCGCGTGTCTCTGCCAAATGGGTCAAACAGCAACGGCAGAAGTTCGGCGGTGTGGATTCACCAGAATACTGGATCAAGGTGCTGGGCAAGTTCCCTGAGCGTTTGGATGAGTACCTGATTACCAAATCTGGTATCGAGCCTTGTTTTGAGCGCAAACGGATCATTGAGGACAGTGAGTATTACGGTCTGTTTATCTCGGTGGACGTGGCAGCAGGGGTCTACCGTGACTCCTCGGTGATCATGGTCAGTCGAGTGATCGGGAAGGGTGACTTTACTGATGAGGCCAATGGCCAGCAAGCACGGCGCGTAGAGGTGATTGAAGTTCCCGTATTTAGTAAGACCATCTCACCTGTCGAGCTGGTACAGCGTATCGTGGAGGTGTACAACCGATATGCCCGTCAAGCGCGTATTTTATTAGATATTGGCGGTATGGGTGGGGCAGTGTCTTCCTTGCTGAAAGGGGCAGAGGTTGATTTTTATGAGGTGTCGTGGGGTGGTAGACCCTTTAATAAGTCGGATAAGCGACGTTTTTACAATCTACGTGCCTTGGCTTGTGTTGGTGCAGCGCGTGCCATGCGTGAGGGTCGGGTGAAGTTTTTGTGTCAGCCTGATCTCCGCTTTAAAAATACGTTTATTGAGCAGTCTAGCCGTATTCCGTATTCATTCGATGATTACGCACGGTATCGCATCACACCCAAAGAGAAGATGGCTGATTTGGGGCTAAAGTCGCCCGATTTGTTTGATACCTTGGCGTTTATGTTTTTGCCACTGGATATTAATGTGGTGGCCAAGCATAACCGTGTTGAGCAGGTGCGTGGGGAGGGGGTAAGTGGGTTGTCTGATTTGATGGTGTGATTTGGATTCGATCAGCAAGTTGAGTGATAGTGATCGTCTGCCCATTTTCTTTTAGGCCATCCAACCATTCAGCGATAAGCTGACCTGCAGGGCTGGGTTGTGCAGATTCATAGACACCTCAATGATAGTCCTGATAGTCAACGATATGGGCATTACCTGCTCAATGTTAGGCGCAATTTTCTAAGCCGCCTATGTGGCGGTTCACTAGGAAACGGTGCGGCAGCGTTACTGACATAATTTCTAAGCCGCCTATGTGGCGGTTCACGCGATAGCAGTGACTGTTGCGGAAGATGTTATTTTCTAAGCCGCCTATGTGGCGGTTCACCTAAGTCTCTTTTTATTTACGCGCCAAAATTATTTCTAAGCCGCCTATGTGGCGGTTCACACCCAAGCCGACTTTATGATAAATATGTAACATTTCTAAGCCGCCTATGTGGCGGTTCACCTATCTGTACCGCAATAACAGCGCACCGTACTTTTCTAAGCCGCCTATGTGGCGGTTCACTTAAAAAATCGGAAATCCACGGGGCGTCAGTTTTTCTAAGCCGCCTATGTGGCGGTTCACTCATCTCAACCACTTGCTTGAGTTTTTGCGTCTTTCTAAGCCGCCTATGTGGCGGTTCACGACACGACGAAAGATGTATTTGCTGCTTTTGATTTCTAAGCCGCCTATGTGGCGGTTCACACCAAGGCAGAAGCGGCGGCGGCGTTGATTGATTTCTAAGCCGCCTATGTGGCGGTTCACTCAACAGCGCCCAATTTATACCAATATTGATGTTTCTAAGCCGCCTATGTGGCGGTTCACTCAATCACAGGGGGCAAGGTTGTCGGCTATGTTTTCTAAGCCGCCTATGTGGCGGTTCACTGTAGAAACAGGCGTAAAAAACTCCTTCCGCTTTTCTAAGCCGCCTATGTGGCGGTTCACCCAGTGCTGACGTATGCAACCAAAAACGGCGCTTTCTAAGCCGCCTATGTGGCGGTTCACCGGACGGGCTGTACTTTGGCGGGTTTTTGAGTTTTCTAAGCCGCCTATGTGGCGGTTCACTTCACGGTCGGCTTTGTGACGTT
>JAYXXU010000037.1:0-14187 GCA_036019135.1 Pseudomonadota bacterium
GGGAGCTTGACTGAGAAATGGTGCATGTGGCGACTGCATCGGATATGAAGGCGAAAAAATCATGCCGCATTACGGGCTTGCACCGCATACACATGCAGGCAATCACCTTGGTGAAACAAAGTTTTTGCCGGAAAGTGATTGGCCGCCTAATTTTGAACCAGACCCAGACTGTCATGGTTTCGGAACTTGGCATTGCCCCAAGTGTGGAACTGGCAAATGAAACGACAAGACCTATTCCCCGACCTCAAGCCACCACGCGCAAAACCGCGCGTGATGGCACATGCCGAAGATCACGGCGAGTTCCCAGATGGTCGTCCAAGCCATCGCTTTGTCTGCAAAAAATGCAGCTTTGACCAATGGCTGGCAGGCACAGTCACCGAAGGCCGCCGAGGTATCCCATGCCCTACATGCAACACGGAGCAACAATAAATGTCCGCATTCAAACAGTTTGACCAATCCGCCGCCGAGCCAATCGACACAGGCTTTATGCTGGCGCTACGCTACAGAACCCCCTATATCCCGCTTGAGCGCGTGGTGCAGGATTTTATGACGCATCTGAAGCCAGAGGTGGCCGTTCGGCGCGCCAATGCTGGGACGCTGCCCTTTCCAGCTTTTAAGCCCGATGGGGTTAAGTCGCCGTTTTTGGTTTCGGTGGCCGACCTAGCGGCCTATTTGGACGCTCAACGCGCTGCGGCGGCAAAGGACTGGCAGGCTGGTCAGTAATGGCCGCCAACGCCTCGCAAAAGCCCAAACTGTGTCCCTGTCGCGGTCTGCTGCTTGCATACCGCTCTAAGCTGCTCCAAGTATCATGCAAGGTGTATTGCTGAATTTGCGGGATAGTCAAACCCGCTTCAGCAAGCCGCGTTGCCCCCTCGTGCCTCAAATCATGAAAGTGCAAATCCTCAATCCCAAGCATCCTGCATCCCTGCTTAAATTTCATGCCTAGCGTCTTGGGCTCAAGCGCAAACAGCTTTGATCCGTCGCCGCATATCAGCTTTTGAACATTTGGCTCAAGCGCCGCATCGATCACCTGCATGCACTCGGGGCTGATTGCCGCGTATTTATGATTGCCTTCTGACCCATTCGGGTTTTTGAGATCACGCACCAACCACAGGCTTTGATCGCGGTTAAAATCGCTCATATACAGGCTGTTAATTTCGCTTTGCCGCCGACATGAATAGATCGCAAACCACATGATCAGGTGCATTGGATATTGTGTATTCCCACGCTTCCATACTTTGAAAAAATAAGCCGTAAGCTGCTGCAATTCGTCATTTGTGGGCAGTCGGTCGCGCACTTTTGATCGGGCAATCATTCGGGCATTGCGCAAGCCTTTCATGGCCTGCTCAAGTTCAAACATATCGACCTTTTCGCCCCACACCAAATCGGCATGGCTCAAGACGGTTTTTATATACTGCAAGTCCTGTGATGCCGTACTCGCTGCGCAAGGTGCTGCCCCAATCAGCGGATAGCCATTGCGCCGCATCATCGTATGCTCTGAGTAATGCTGCCGCGTGAGCTGGTTAAGTGGGACGCTGCCAATTGGCCAGTGGGTCATAAAACGCAGCCCCATTCGCTTTGACCTGCCAAAGCCTTCGACCTCTGCAAGATAGCGCTCCAGCGCGTTTGCCAAGGTCATGCTGTGATTTTCTGGCTCGGCTGTTAAGATAGACGGATCGCGCTCAATCTCGGCTTCTCGCCGCTTGATCCATTCTTGCGCCAAGGTCTTTTTGCTAAATGTGCGTGACTCACTATGCGCCACACCATCTTTGCGGATCTGAATTTGTGCGCGGTAACGGGTCTCACCTTTTGCATTTTTACGCGGAACGACTGTGCCCAATTTACACCAAGCCTTGTTATCAATATCGTGGTGTAAGTATGGTGCAACATATACGCGAGAATGTGCAAGAATATGCACGAATGTTCTGGAAGATTCCAAGCGCTAATCATCGGCAAACACTGGGGAAAATGGCAAGTGACTGTAAACATGCAACATAAGCGAATATCAGTAGCCCCGATGATGGATTGGACGACGCGCGACTATCGCTTTTTTGCGCGGTTGTTTAACCCTAATATTTGGCTATATAGCGAGATGGTCTCGACGGGTGCAATTTTGCATGGTGATCAATCACGGCATTTAGACTTTGATGCACATGAACAACCGTTGGTGTTGCAGTTGGGTGGTGCAGACCCCGCTGAATTGGCTACCTGTAGTCGTATCGCGCAAGATTGGGGCTACGCTGAGGTGAACTTGAACGTTGGCTGTCCATCAGATCGGGTACAGCACAACAAGATTGGCGCATGCCTGATGGCCGAACCTGAATTGGTCGCCGAGTGCGTGTATGCGATGCGTCAAGCGGTGGACATTCCCATCACGGTCAAGCATCGGATTGGGATCGATCATTTAGACAGCTATGAGCATATGCGGCATTTTGTCGATGTGGTCGCACAAGCAGGATGTCAGCATTTTGTCGCCCATGCGCGAATTGCGATTTTAAAAGGCTTAAGCCCCAAAGAAAATCGAGAAATCCCGCCACTGCGCTATGCTGACGTGTATCGGCTAAAGGCAGAGCGGCCTGACTTATTTATTGAAATCAATGGTGGAATTAGTAGCGTTGCGGATACGATTGAGCATTTGCAACACACCGATGGTGTCATGATTGGACGTGCGGCTTATCATGATCCGTATATTTTGGCTGAGCTGATGCGCTTGTGGGGAGAAACGCCGCCTGATCGATTTGAGATTTTAGAAGCGTTTTATCCTTATGTGCAGGTGCGCTTGGCTGAAGGCTTACCGATGGGCTTAATCACGCGGCATATTTTGGGCTTATTTCAGCATTTAAATGGTGCAAGAAAATGGCGTCAGTCTCTCAGCGGTGGCAACGCCAAGACCTTCACAGATCTGGAACAAGCTGCGCAAATGATGCAACAGCGCTTGGCACATCCTCTCATCGCTGAACCGCAAGCCCACGCCTAGAATTCATGCGTGGGCTGAAATGCTTTTTAGACGGTTCGCTAAAAAATCCAGACAACGACTAGACAAGTCCGACAAAATCTTTACAATGGCAAACCTTCGGGGCGTAGCGCAGCTTGGTAGCGCGCTTGCATGGGGTGTAAGAGGTCGAAGGTTCGAATCCTTCCGTCCCGACCATATAAATTAACGGGTTACCGCGTAGTGCTGTAGCCCGTTTTTTATCCCCACAGTCTATAATCCTTGTGTATTGGCCTGAGCCTGTTGTTTAGGCTCAGCAGTCACCCGCGCTAGAAATACCAACATCTGCTGTAATGCCTGCTGGCCTGCGGCAATATCCAAATTAAACTGATATTCATGCTCTAGCGCAGGCTGATGATCTGCTGGATAAAATAACGTTTGCGTATCAACACCTAGCGACACTAGGCGTTCAGCCAATGCAACCGAATGCGGTGCAAGCGGATCTGCATTACCTGCTGTAATAAAACTCGGCGGAAAATCAGCCGTCACATGCTGCAATACAGAAACTCTCGAAAAATCCACATCCGTCAAATAACGGCGTGTCCCTGAATAGGCGCGCATCACAGTATCAAAAAACACCCCAAACGACCCGTTGTAGTCCACCATTTGTAGGTCATACGCGCCACAACTGAGCAACATGCCTTTGAGCTGATCAGGTCGAAGTGCTGGCACAATGCCTACAGCCTGAGCATAGTCAGGACTGGTAGTCAGCGTGGCGACTTGGGCAGCAATCTGCGCACCTGCCGAATCGCCTGCCAGCACCAACTGTTGTGGATCAATCTGTAGTGTCTGAGCATGCTGCTGAAGATACGTCAAGGCTTGATTAATCTGATGCAATGGCACGGGATATTGATGGCGTGGCGCAAGCGAATAGCCGACTGCCACGGTAGTATAGCCTTCTGCCGCTAAAATTTTGAGATAATTGCGAACGTGACTTTTGTCGCCCGAAATCCAAGCCCCACCATGAATCCAAATCACCGTTGGGCGAGCCGTAGTGGTCTCACTGGGATAAAACACATCCAAAAATGCATCTGGATCTTTTGGATCATACTGAAGGTCTAGCTCACTCTCCACCTGTGCTGGCACATGTTTGGCGAGTTGTTGACTGATATGTTCTGCACCTTGATCAAACGCATGCCGAATCACCAGTGCTTTTGGCCAAGGGCTAAGCATTGAAAGCAACCATAGCACCACCGCTCCAGTCACCAGTAATACCAGACTCCATAGCAAAAACCGCTGCATTGTCGCTTTAGGCTGTGGCGAATCTAGACTCATGTTTATCTCGTGATCAACCATGGTAGGGTACAATGATACCGAATTTTTAGGCCAACCCATTGCCTATGCGTGCAATTGTCTTTACTGCTAAGCTACTTGCTTTCACGCTATGAGTCCTTGCTGACGTCATGACCCTTGGCTACCCGATCCCAAAACAGCGCTTACGGACTATGATCGAGATCCGCAAAAGTCGCTTTATCACCACACTGGCTCCCATCACCGATGCCGAACAGGTACAGGCCTTATTGAGTGATATCCGCCAAGAATTTCCCGATGCCAGTCATCACTGTTGGGCATTTTTGATTGGCGCGCCGAAAAGCTCTGCCAATGTAGGAATGAGCGACGATGGCGAGCCCAAGGGCACAGCAGGTCGGCCAATGCTGACCGTGCTATTACACGCCGAGATTGGGGATGTCATGGTGGTGGTGACTCGGTATTTTGGCGGAACTAAACTAGGAACAGGAGGCTTGATGCGTGCCTATAGCGACTGTGTTAAAGACATCCTGACACACGTCGAAACCACCCAACGGGTCGACTACAGCAGCATCCAGTTACGACTGGATTATCCTGATTTTGACCCACTACAACGACTACTTACGCAACTCGAAGCACAAGGCTTACATGCCGACTATACCGAACATATATTGGTACAGTTTGAGCTACCCGTTGCCCATCAGGCACAACTGCACGACTATCTGGCTCGCCATCCGCAGATTACTGACCTGTCTGCGGCAATCCCCCTTGCTGCCGTGAAAACACCGTTGCAAAACTAAAGCCTGCCACCTGCCAAAACCACACACTCGCCAACAAGAAGCCGAGGCCGAACAGCAGCAAGCCCAAAAAAGACAAACCTAACGCACACAGGGCAATTCCCCATGCATGCCAATACGCTCGGCCACCTTGCCGCACACGACGTAATACCCGCAGTGGGTTATAAATTTCTCGCGGATCAAAGCACAGACAATAATGGGTCATAAAACCTGGAATCGCCAACGTTGCTATCCCTGCCAAGACGGCCGCAAATGGCCATAGCCAAGGCATCGACCACAGCCACCCCCCAACCGCTAGCAGCACACTGGGCGTGTAGTAATACAACATTCCCCCAAACGTGATCAGCCCATGACGCAACAACATTCGATAGTCATGCCATGCAGGCCATATGGTCTGATCATGTTGCATCCGATGCACCAAGACAATCCGATGCCCCATGTTCAGCAACCACCCAACTAACGGCACCAGCAGCCAACACGCCCCGATCAACACCTCGCGTCGTGCCAATCGATGCTGGATCGGAAAACCAAATGCACGCTTCAAGCTCAATGGCCTAGACAGGTCAATCATGCCGACACATGCTGTGCCGCAGTGGCAACCATCTCAATCCGCCAACGAGGATCTGCCAACTGCGCTTGCACACAAGCTCGTGGTGGCGCATGGCCTGCCACCACCCATGCATCCCAAACTGCATTCATCGCCGTATAATCAGCCAGATCTGCCAAATAAATCGTCACCATCAACAACTGGCGCTTATCACTCTGGGCTGCCGCCAACAGTCGATCAATCATCGACAACACTTGCTGTGTCTGACCCTGAATATCTTGTTGGCTATCTTCTGGCACTTGGCCTGCTAAATACACCACACCATTGTGAATCGCCACCTCACTATAGCGGCTGGACACATCAATTCTGTCTATAGACATCGGTTGTTTACTCATGTTGGTGATGCGTATTGAGCCGAACTATTCACTCGGTTTAACCACATCACAGTGTTTACACATCAACAGATGCCCTAACATCCGTTCACGACCCGCGGGACTGACCGTCCAAGGACGATTCATCCATGGCGGATTATGCCGCACATGCTGCTGATGTCCACATGCCAATTCAGCCACCCAATGCTGCTCATCATCTTGATGAAAACCCACGATAGGCTGCTGCATGACTAGTCCTGTGCTTTTGCAGGTGCACCAAGGTAGAACGAAATCACAATAGCCATAACCATTAGCACGATCACTTTCATCGGAAGCGCTACCATAAGACTGCGGATTAAACAGCTATCTGAATAGCTTGTTTTGTGCTAAAAATCAAACATTCCCGCACAAAACGAAAATTGACATTGACTATTGTCAACATCAACGAGTAGTCTAATTGAGTGCATCGCTGCTCCAAAACAGGAAGACTATGTAATGACTGCTCAACATTTTGATGTATTGATTATTGGTGCTGGTATTTCAGGCATTGGCTTGGCTTGCCATTTACGCCGTGACTGTCCAAACAAGCGCTTTGCGATTCTTGAGCGTCGTCAAGCGATTGGTGGTACATGGGATCTATTCCGCTACCCTGGTATCCGCTCTGATTCTGACATGTCAACTTTTGGGTTTAATTTTAGACCGTGGACACAATCCAAAGTGCTCGCGGATGGCCCTGCGATTCGCCAATATGTTCAAGAAACTGCGGACGAATACGGTGTGACACAACACATCCATTTTGGCCGCCAAGTGCTGCACGCATCATGGTCATCTAGCCAAAAACGCTGGACTATCACCGTCACCAACGAGGCCACCAATCAACAAGAACAATGGACTTGTGACTTCTTACTGGGTTGTACAGGGTATTACAACTACGACCAAGGTTTTCAACCGTACTTTAAAGGTCAAGAAAACTTCAAAGGCCAAATCATCCATCCGCAACACTGGCCTGAAAACCTCGACTACAGCGGCAAACGTGTCGTCATCATCGGCAGTGGTGCAACGGCGATTACCCTCGTGCCTGCCATGACGGACAAAGCCGCGCATGTCACCATGTTGCAGCGCTCACCAACCTATATCGCCACTGTCCCCTCTGTAGACTTCGTGTATGACAACATGAAAAAAGTCCTGCCCGAGTCAGTGGCCTATCGCCTGACCCGCGCACGCAATATCAACCTACAAAAACTGATTTTTTCATTGTCCAAACAGCAACCCAAGCTGGTCAAACGACTCTTATTGGCGGGTGTGCGCCACCAATTGCGCGATACCGTCGATATGAAGCATTTTACTCCGAGCTACAACCCTTGGGATCAACGCCTGTGTGTAGTGCCTGATGGTGATCTGTTCAAAGTCCTGCGTAAAGGCAAAGCCTCCATCGTCACCGATCATATTGATCATCTGACCGAAACAGGTATTTTGCTTAAATCAGGCGAACACATTGATGCAGATATTGTGGTCAGTGCTACGGGGCTTAACGTTCAACTGATGGGTAGCTCAACCGTTGATATTGATGGCAAAGCACTCGAAATCAGCAAGCACCTCACCTACAACAGCATCATGGTTGAAGGCGTGCCGAATGCTGCGATTATCTTCGGTTATACCAATGCCTCATGGACACTGAAAGTCGATATTGCAGCCGACTATATTTGCCGTCTACTCAATCACATGGACAAAAAAGGCTATAGCATGGTCGTTGCCAAAGACACCGAAGGCTGTGCCACAGAAGATACTGTACTCGGTGGCCTATCCTCTGGATATATCATGCGGGCGGTGAATAGTCTGCCCAAGCAAGGCAAAAAAGCGCCTTGGAAAGTGCTGAATGACTATAGTGCGGATCGAGTGAATCTACCCAAAGCTGGTTTTAATGATGAGTTTCTGCATTTTGAGGGCAAGAAAGCCAAAAAGAAAAAACTGTTTGGTTTGATTGGCTAAATAGTTTTTAGCCATTCCATCGACTCGTGCATTGGTCAGCATGCACGAGTTACTACCTCTCACTCAAAATGTAACAATATGTTGACTTTTGTTATCAACCGCATAAAATCACCATCGCCTAAAAGCACTTTTTTAACTCCAACCTTGGTGAATCATGATGCTAAAACAACTCTCGGCCATTGCAATAGCACTACTTGCCACTCAAGCCCATGCAGCAGCCAATCAGCCTTTTGTGGATATTGGTCTCGGTCAAGCAAGTCTCAAAGAGTTCTGTGATGAAGTCATTTTTGGCGGAACAATTAGCTGCGATGACAAAGACACATTTTTTCGAGTTGGTGCGGGGGTGATGCTCAATCAGACCTTCAGCGCAGAAGTTAGCTATCTAAATTTCGGTGAAGCGACTTATGAAGAGCGTGCTGGCATCCGTAGTGCCACGGCATCCGTTGAATCACAGGCTGTTGCTCTTCAAATAGGCACATATGCTCCTATCGCTCAGAGCTTAAATGTTTATGGCAAACTAGGCATTGCTTATGCAGATTTCGATGTCAATGCGGTCGCTCGTGGTCCTAATGGTGTAGTCAACCTATCGTCAAGTGATTCTGAGCTAGAAGCAATTGTAACGGCTGGTGCAAGCTACAACTTCATGCCGAACATCGGTGTGAATGTTCAGCTTGATTACCTACCTAATGTTGGCACAGAAGACTCTGGTGAAGATGATATTACTGCTTTTTCCCTAGGTCTAAAATACCAGTTCTAATCGCTCAAGTAGCGAACCGCAACAACCTAACAGCCTCTGATGTTTCAGGGGCTGTTTTGTTTTACGAACATCTACGGTGGGACGGATGCCTGCAACTCTGCGGCTCGTTCAGCCGTCATTTGCATCATGCAAGCATTGGCCTCAATGCGTGCCAAACTCCCGCCTTCTGGATCAGCATAAAACTGACAATTGGCATCGCGATAGGCCATCCATTGGCGCTGTACATTGCGCAATTGGGTTTTTCGCGTGGTTGATAAACCTGACATGACCTGTTGATACACTTTATTTAAAAGAAGATCTTGGCGCTGATGCTCTGCGCTAAAGCACTCAATCATACGCATCGTCACACCCTCAGAGCGATCCATGCAGTGGTGGTACTGCTCACTCAGTAGCGAGTCGTTCGCTCCAGCCTGTAGGCTGATGGCACAGACTGCTATACACATGATTGATTTTAGACGGTGCATGACGCTGCCACTCTCAGTAATACCAACCTGAGCATAAAGGGTTCAGCCCATCATGCATAGACCCAAAAAAGCCCCACATTAGTGAGGCTTTGTATCTTGCAATCTCGCTACTATCGTCCGATTTGATAGTGAGTCGCTGGTGTTGCCGTCGCTGCTTGATAGCCCGCACTAAAGTCACTCAAACCCGCTTTAGCGACCTCAAGATCTTTGCCGTCTTTTAGGGCAAACGAATCAAAACCACAGCGCTTGAGATAAAAAATCACGTCTTTAAACACATCACCAACAGCGCGCAACTCACCCTTAAACCCCTGACGGCGCAGCAAGGTGGCAAATGAATAACCACGTCCATCAGCAAATGCTGCAAACTCAATCGCGATCAGATCCAATTCAGCCAATGGCAAACTCAGCATTTCTGGGGAGTCCACTGCGGTGAGCAGTAGACCTTTTTTACCCGTCACTTGTGACAGTTGATCCAATTGCGCAACGCCCAACAGCACATCGCCCGCAGGCAATACGCCATCTTCACCGATCCGCTGATAATCATCAGCTAATACATCGCCATTAACGTTAAACAGGTTAGCTTGCGAATTACTTTGCATAGACGCGCTCCTTGAATGGATCAATGCCAACGCGGCGATAGGTGTTTAAAAAGCTCTCACCCTCTTGGCGTAAATCTAAATAGGTGTTCAGCACCTCTTCGATCACATCGGCCATATCGTCAGCACCAAATGAGGGGCCTAAGATATTGCCAATACTCGCGTCATGGTCAGCATTACCACCCAGAGACACTTGATAGAATTCAGCGCCTTTTTTATCCACGCCCAAAATCCCAATATGCCCAACATGGTGATGACCACAGGCGTTCATACAACCCGAGATATTCAAGTCGATTTTGCCCAAATTGTACACACTGTCCAAATCATCAAAACGGCGGGTAATTGCCTCAGCAATCGGAATCGATTTGGCATTGGCGAGTGAACAATAATCCCCTCCAGGGCAGCAAACGATATCCGTCAAAAAGCCAATATTAGCGCGTGCCAAGTTGTGCCTATCCAGAATCTGCCACAACTCGAACAGCTTGGCCTGCTCAACATCAGCCAATACCACATTTTGCTCATGGGTATTGCGCAGCTCACCAAAGCTGTATTGATCGGCTAGATCCGCAATCAACTCCATCTCGGCATCGGTCATATCCCCTGGTGCAATACCAGCGCGTTTGAGCGAAATCGTCACAATCCGATAGCCGCTGACTTTGTGCGCGTGGGTGTTATGCTGATACCAGTTGCGGAAGGCTTTGTGTTCAGCAAAGGCTACGCTGAAGTCTTGATCTGGCAGGCTTTGATACGCAGGTGGTGTAAAGACCTCTGCCATTTGTGCAAAAAACTCTGGCGCAATCCGCAGGCTGTCTTTGATCTGCACAAACTCCGCTTCAACTTTTTCAGCAAATACCGCTGGTGTCAGCGCTTTGACCAAAATCTTGATACGTGCTTTGTATTTGTTATCGCGGCGGCCATGCAAGTTATACACGCGCAAGGTCGCTTCCAAATACGCAATCAGGTCTTCACGCGCGACGAATTCTTTGATCACGCTACCAATGATTGGGGTGCGCCCCAAGCCACCGCCTGCCATGATTTTATAGCCGATGTCGCCTGCCTCGTTGCGTACGATATACACACCGATATCATGAAACGCGGTCGCGGCACGATCCGTCTCAGCCAATGCGGACACCGCGATTTTGAACTTGCGGGGTAAAAATGCAAACTCAGGGTGAAAGGTTGACCACTGCCGAATCAACTCACAAGTCGGACGGGGATCTTCGATTTCGCCTGCCACCACCCCAGCAAACTGATCTGTCGTCGTATTGCGGATACAGTTGCCACTGGTTTGAATCGCGTGCATTTGTACAGTGGCTAAGTCAGCCAATGCGTCTGGCACAGTCTCTAACGGCAACCAATTCAACTGAAAATTTTGGCGAGTCGACACATGCGCATAGCCGCGATCATACTGACGGCTGATTTGGGCAATTTTGCGCAGTTGTTGGCTGTTATATAAACCATATGGCACGGCAATCCGCAACATGGGTGCATAACGCTGCACATACAGACCGTTTTGTAGGCGTAGTGGACGGTATTCGTCTTCGGTCAGTTGACCGTCTAGATAGCGCTGGGTCTGGTCGCGGAACTGCGCCACCCGTTGGTCGATCATGGCCTGATCGAAAGCAGTATATGAATACATGGCTGCTGGCTGGATTCATCAAAAAAGTGCGTCACTGTAACAAGATTGCCTTCATCAGCAAAATGCTTTTTGTGGATAACTTTTAGTGGTTTTGATGATAATCGGGCGTTATCTCTCGCTTTGATTCAGTGATGACATCATCAACACCGTCAAATTAGTTTACCCTAGCCTTTTTTAAGCAACGAAGGACAATGGGCAATGCCAGCGGCTGAACTAACCACCCCGTATTACTTGATTGATGAGGCCAAGCTGCGCCACAACCTCGAAACAGTCAATACTATCCGTGCGCGTAGTGGGGCAAAAGCAGTATTGGCGCTGAAATGCTTTGCGACGTGGTCAACTTTCGACATCATGCGTGACTATTTGGATGGCACGACCAGCAGCTCATTATATGAAGCTCAGCTCGGCCACGAGGAATTTGGTAAAGAAGTCCATGCCTATAGTGTCGCGTTTTCGGCGGATGATATTCGCGCGCTACAACCCTGTGCCAGCAAGATTATCTTTAATTCTATCTCACAACTCGAATCGCTACGCCCACTGACGGGCGATGTGCCACTTGGCCTGCGGGTCAATCCCAGCATCAGCTACTCGCATTATGACTTGGCTGATCCTGCAAGACGCTTTTCTCGTTTGGGCGTGGTAGATGTTGCTGATGTTATGCGGGTGTTACCGCAGCTCAGTGGTTTGATGTTTCATTTTAACTGTGAAAACACTGATGTTGATCAACTTTCTCACGCAATTGATTTGATTAGCCAGCGCTACGCTGATGCACTACATCAAGTGCAGTGGGTCAGCTTGGGCGGCGGTATTGCCTTTAACAGTGAAGGCTATGCCTTAGATCAGTTGTGTACGCGGCTCAAACAGTTGGCTGAGGATTTTGGTGTACAGGTCTATCTAGAACCTGGCGATACGCTGGTCACGGGCTGCACCGAATTGGTCGCGACGGTGCTGGATGTGGTGCACAATGAGCGGGAGATCGCCATTGTGGACAGCTCACTTGAGGCACATATGCTGGATCACTTGATCTATCAAACCAACCCAAAATTGAATGCCCCCGCAGCAGGTACACACGAGGTGATGATTGCGGGCAAAACCTGTCTGGCGGGCGATGTGTTTGGCACTTATTCACTCGAAAGACCACTACAAGTCGGTGATCAAATCCACGTCGCCGATGCTGCAGGTTATACCATGGTCAAAACCAACTGGTTTAATGGGCTTCAGATGCCTGCCATTGCGATTCGTGGCTTAGATGGACAAATTCGCCTCGTTCGTCGATTCAACTACACAGACTTTAAGCGTAATTTGTCGTAAATTTCATTAAAGTTTCATCAAATTTTCTGTATAGTTTTCGGTTTGGCCTGATTTTGATTCAATAAATCGGGCTAAACCACTCTACAGGAGAGCAGATGGATGGTTGTTAAACGAAATGTATTGATCGTCGGCGCGGGGGGCGTTGCCCACGTCGCAGCACACAAAGCAGCGATGTACAATCACATTTTAGGCGATATTTGCATCGCATCTCGCACAATCGAGAAATGCCAACAAATCATTGACAGTATTCACCGCAAAAAAAACTTGCGCAATACCGAGCAACAATTGTATGCGCGTCAGCTCGATGCCAGTTGCGTTGATAACATCATTCATCTGATCCAAGACACTCAATCCCAGATCGTGATTAATGTGGCCAGTGCGTTCGTTAATATGAATGTGCTTGAAGCCTGTATTGCGACAGGTGCAATCTATCTTGATACTGCGATTCACGAACAGCCTGATCAAGTTTGTGAAAACCCACCATGGTACGCTAATCATGAATGGAAACGTAAAGACCGCTGTGCTGCGCAAAAAATCACCGCGATTCTAGGTGCAGGCTTCGACCCTGGTGTGGTCAATGCTTACTGCGCCCTTGCGGCACAACAACAGTTTGATCAGATTGATAGCATTGATATTTTAGACGTGAATGCAGGCAGCCATGGTCGTTATTTTGCCACCAACTTTGACCCCGAAATCAACTTCCGTGAGTTTTCTAAAGTCTGGACGTGGGTCAATCGCGCATGGCATGAGTATCCCACACACAGCATCAAACGTGATTTTGACTTTCCTGAAGTTGGGGTCAGCTCGGTTTATTTGACTGGGCATGATGAAGTACATTCGCTGTCACAGCATTTAGATGTGCCAAATATTCGGTTTTGGATGGGTTTTGGTGATCACTATATCAATGTATTCAGTGTACTACGCAATCTTGGCCTGTTGTCACATGAGCCTGTCGCCATGGGTAATGGTCAACAGGTGATTCCACTCCAAGTGGTCAAAGCCATCCTACCAGATCCCAAATCGCTTGCACCCGACTACCAAGGCAAAACATGGATTGGTGTGCTGTTTAAAGGCCAAAAAGATGGTCAGTCCAAAGCACATTTGATCTATCAAATCAGCGATCACGCCGCATGCTATCAAGAAGTTGAAGCACAGGCGATCAGCTATACCGCAGGTGTGCCTGTGGTCGCAGCAGCGATTTTGGCTGCACAAGGCATCTGGCAACCTGAGCGAATGGTCAATATCGAAGAACTTGATCCTGTACCGTTTATCCAGTTGCTTGATGAGATGGGGTTGCCGACAACTGAACAGGCGCTCACATTAAAACAAGCGGATGCATTTAATGGGGAAATTGCGGACTTAGACACCGAAATGAAAAATGCCATCGGGTCAGTCAAGGTCTCCGCCGCCAATCCAATGCTGGCACTTGAAGCCTAAATGATGCAGCCCGAACTCAAAACCTTCGGGCTATTCATC
>JAYXXU010000038.1:0-5043 GCA_036019135.1 Pseudomonadota bacterium
CACGAGGCGGACGCGCCGGGGCTGCTGGTGCTGTTGCCCAAGATCGTGACGGGGGTGCTGTGCCTGCACGGTTGCCCATACCGTTGCCCAGTCACCCACATGGCGCACACGGCCTTGCTCAAGATAAAGCCCGCCATCTGCAAAATAGGCATAGCTGCTGGCCAAGTCTGCTTCAGTGGGATCATCTAAAAAATGCAAAATCTGACCGCGAAAAAGCTGTGCAGACGTCCCCTGTGATGGGTTGTCACTGGTCTGGGTCATGATGGTGCCTCATTGGCGGCTGACAACTGCTTTGTAATCAGTTGCGGTGGGCGATATGGTGATACTTGATCACGCCATTGCAGTAATTGTGCTGCGACTGCAATAGCGATCACCGCAGGTTGCTTACTGCTAATGCCTGCAATCCCAATCGGACAGACCAAGCGCTGACATTGGGCTAGGGTGAGTCCACGCAAGCGTAAGCGCTTGTCAAAAACAGCACGCTTGCTACGCGAGCCAATCATCCCGACAAAGGCCAGATCCTCACGCTGTAAGGCGCGATAACACAGTTGCAAATCCAGTGCGTGGTCATGCGTCATGATCAGTACCAGACTGTGTGCAGCAATTTGTGCCACCTCTGTTTCGGGGCTATCGGTTTGGATACAAGTGACGGCAGGGTAGTCGGCCTCCGCTGTCGTTGGAAACGCATGCTCGCGCGAGTCCACCCAATGAATCTTTGCTCCCAACGGCAGCAGCGTGTGAATCAGCGCTTCGGCCACATGTCCTGCCCCAAACAGCCAAATCGGTAAATTCGGCGGACAAATCCACTGCTCAAACTGCCAATGCTCAGAGTTATGCTGGATCAGCGAGTTGGTCTGATGCAGTGCTGTGTAATCAGTGGCGTGTATCTGCCAGATGGATTGCGGCTGTTGGCTACTCAAGCAGCGTTTTAAGGCATGACCTGCTCGAATCTGTTGCTGCCAGTGTTGGGCGCGCGCAAGGTTATCAGCCGTGCAGGCCAAGCGCTCAAACACCAACCACATCACACCACCACAGCACTGTCCTAGACTAGCGCTCAGGTTAAAACGCTGAAGTTTTGGGTGTGCCGTGGCATCGGCTGACTGTAACCATTGCCGTGCGATCTGTAGCGCTTGCCATTCCAAATGCCCACCGCCAATGGTATCTGCTTGGGCGCTGAGACTGACCAGCATGGTTGCGCCGACTTCGCGTGGGGTCGAGCCATCAGCACGCGCCACACTGACCAAAACCATCGCTTGGCCTGCCGCGAGCCATGTGGGTAAGCGGTGCAGCCACTCTAATGGCGCAGCGGATAGGTGTGGTGTGGTCAGCATGGTTGTGGCCTTGCTGCCAGAGGTTGGCCTTGGCCGATGGCAATCGCCCGCAGGATTTCTTCGGGGGTCGCAGGGGCATTGAGTTGTACAGGTGTACTGCTCGGAATGGCTGCCTGTACCGCTTGGCGAATCGCAAAAAACACCGATAAACCCAGCATAAAGGGCGGCTCACCGACAGCTTTCGACCGATAAATAGTGTCTGAAGTATTTTGGTTATCAAACAGCTTGACATTAAAGATGGCGGGTATGTCGGCACTGGTTGGAATCTTGTAGGTCGATGGGGCATGGGTAAACAGCCGTCCCGCTTGTGCGCCATTGGGTTGCCAATACAACTCTTCGGACGTGAGCCAGCCCATGCCTTGGATAAAGCCGCCTTCGATTTGCCCAATATCCAAAGCGGGGTTAATCGAGCGTCCGACATCATGCAAAATATCAGTGCGCAACACCTGTAGTTCACCTGTTAAGGTATCAATCGCTACCTCAGTCGCCGCCGCACCATAGGCATAATAAAAAAACGGTCGGCCAAGATGATTAACGGGGTCGTAGTGCAGCTCAGGTGTGGCATAAAACCCACTGTCCCAGAGCTGTAGCCGTGCCATGTACGCGCGATTGACCAAGTCCGCAAAAGACCAGTGTTGTGTCGGACTGGCATACACTTGCCCCGCACGAAATTGGATTTGATCAGCAGGGGTTTGGCTGAGTGTTGCGGCCAGTTGTGCCAAGCGCTGACGGATTTTCAGACAGGCATGTTGTACCGCTTTGCCATTTAAATCAGTACCGCTGGAGGCTGCAGTGGCTGAGGTGTTGGGCACGCGTGAGGTGTCTGTGGCAATCAGCCGAATATCCGCCAGTGGTAAACCGAATTCGTGCGCAGCGATTTGCCGAATTTTGGTATACAGTCCTTGACCCATTTCTGTGCCACCATGGGTAATGGCAACCGTACCATCCATATAAACATAGACCAATGCGCCCGCTTGGTTGTAATGCACGGCATTAAACGAAATACCAAACATCACAGGCGTGAGTGCCAAGCCGCGTTTGAGGATCAGGCTTTGCGCATTGAAACGCGCAATCTCAGCACGACGGGCAGCATACTGACAACTCTCAGCCAATTCGGCCACCAGTGCAGGCGCGACATTGTCGCGTACTTCTGCGCCATAATGCATTCGATCACGGCCTTGCCCTGCTGTGGTGGCAAAAAAATTCGCCTGCCGAACCTGTAAGGGATCAAGCGCCAAAAACTGGGCGATGTCCTCCATGATCAGCTCAATCACAAACAAGCCCTGAGGGCCACCAAAGCCGCGAAACGCAGTATTTGAAACAGTGTTGGTTTTGCAGCGTAGATTACGGATATGAACCGCATCTAAGTAATAGGCATTGCCAATATGGCAAATCGCGCGCTCATTGACGGGGCCTGATAGATCCGCCGAAAAGCCGCAGTTTGAAGCCAACTGCACCTTCAGCCCTGCCAATTGTCCTGTCTGATCAAAGGCCGCATCCCACTGATACGCAAATCCGTGTCGTTTGCCCGTTGAGCGCATATCGTCATCACGATCCAAACGGAGTTTGACAGGTTGGCCTGTTTTAATGGCGAGTATGGAGGCAATACATGCCCATTGTGCCGACTGCGATTCTTTGCCACCAAAGCCACCGCCCATACGGCGACACTCGACACTGATTTGGTGCGAGCGCATCCCAACCGCATGTCCAATCAAGATTTGCATTTCAGTGGGATGTTGGGTTGAGCAGTAGACTTTGAGGCTATGATCCTCTTGTGGGATGGCATAGGCAACTTGGCCTTCCAAATAAAAATGCTCTTGCCCACCCAGTTCGACTTGGCCAGACAGATGGTGCGGTGCATGTGCAAAGGCGGCCTCTACCGCGCCTTTGCTAAACTCAACAGGCGGCAGTACCCAAGATTCTGCCTCAATCGCTTGTTGGATGGTCAGAATAGGGGGTTCAGGAGCATAGTCAACTTGTGCCAGTCGTACCGCCGCGCGTGCCGCTTGCAAACTATCTGCGGCGACTACAAACAAGGCTTGACCATCAAATTCGACCTGCTGTGCGGCAAAGATAGGATCATCTTTTAAGATCGGGCCACAGTTATTGTCGGCGGGCAGATCCGCGGCAGTCATCACGGCACGCACCCCTGCGGCGCGTCGAACGGCATCTAGATTGAGCGTGGTAATGCGGCCTTTTGCACAGCGCGAGAATCCGACTGCGGCATGTAGGGTGTGGTGTAGCTCTGGCAAATCATCAATATAGGTGGCTTGGCCTGTGACATGTAGATGGGCGCTTTCATGTGGGATGGATTGGCCGATACTGACGGATGCGGTATGTTTTTGTCCTGTATGTGGCTGTGTCATGCTGATTACACTCCCACCGTCGCAATCAGATCCACCAATCGTGTTGGTGCTAGCGAAGATTGCTGTTCAAGAAAAAAACGCTGGAGGCAGTTTTGTGCAACCCGCAATCGATAGGCTGCACTGGCACGCCCGTCACTGAGCGGTTGATAGTCTTGTGCCAAGGCCAAGCTGGCCGACTGAATGGTCTCGGCTGACCAAGGTTGCCCGTGTAGTGCGGCTTCGCATTGTGTCGCACGTACGGGAATGGCGGCCATACCACCAAAGGCAATTTTAACCGATTCAATGCGCTGTTGAGCGTCAAGGCGCACCGCAAACGCGGCACACACTGCGGAGATATCCTGTTCGTAACGTTTGGCAATTTTATAAGTGGCAAATTTAAATGTTGAATGAAAAGGAGCGTCGGCTGCCTCTCTGATTGGCAGCGGTAAAAGGATTGCCTGTAAAAACTCGCCTTGTTGTAACGCATTTTTTTGATAGCCTAAGTAAAAATCCTCTAAAGTGATCTGGCGGGTGTGATTGCCTTGCTGTAATACCAGTTCAGCGCCTAATACAATCAGTGCGGGCATTGCATCACCAATCGGTGAGCCATTGGCAATATTGCCGCCCAAAGTACCGGCATTTTTAATCGGCATGGAGGCAAAGCGTCGTGCCAACTCCAACGCAGGATAATGTTGGCTGATCGCGGCTAGTGCATCGGTCAGGCTGACCGTTGCACCAATCCGCAGGTGTGCGTCTGTCTGATCGAGTGTTTTCAGAGCCGCCACTTGACCCAGATAGATGATCTGATTCAGTACGCGGCCTTGCTTGGTGACCCATAGCCCAAGATCTGTGCCACCCGCCAAGAGTCGAGCATCGGGATATGTCATGCGCAGTTCGGCCAAGCGTTCAAGTTGACAGGGCGCAAAAAAATCCTCAAACGGCTGTTGTCCCTGTGGGCTTTGACAATGCAATTCGGGTAGGTGCTGTAAGCTGCGTAGGATGTTGTGTAAGGTGCTTCGATCAAGTTTAGCACTGGTATCGTTCATACAAGCTTGCGCAGCGTCAATGATGGGGCGATAGCCCGTACAGCGGCATAGATTGCCTGACAGATAGTCGGTCACAGTGGCGCGTGTTGGTGGTTGAGATTCGTTTTCATACATTGCCCACAGCGACATCACAAAACCCGAGGTACAAAAACCACATTGCGAGGCATGATGATCAACCAAGGCTTGTTGCACAGGGTGCAGTGATTCGGGAGCGGATTGCTGGCGGATCAATGCAATATCTTCGACGGTGAACAGTGCCTTGCGATCCAGTGTGGGCAAGAATTGAATACAGGCATTCACACTACGCAATTGGATCTGATC
>JAYXXU010000039.1:0-1301 GCA_036019135.1 Pseudomonadota bacterium
GAAAAACCGACCAGCTATGTAGTGCAAGCAGGGGATACCTTAACAGGCGTGGCCAGTCGATTCGGTCTGACCAATCAACAGTTGGCCAGCTATAATAATCTGAGTCCAACCAGTAACTTGTTCGCGGGTGTTCGGCTTTCCTTGATTGAATCGCCTGCCAGCACGGCGCGTAGCACCTCGCGTGCGGCCAATGATACCGCAGTCGTCAGCAGCAGTCGTGCAGCCAGCAAATCGGCTACTCAATCGTACACCGTCAAGCGTGGCGATACCCTGATCAATATTGCACAGGCACACGAGACCGATGTGCAGGCATTGGCGGCACTCAACAATATCCCGACCAATCATATGGTGCTGTTAGGTCAGCGTTTGCGTGTGCCTGAAGTTGCCCCAAAAACCGTAGAGTATCGGGTTCAGCGTGGTGATGGCTTGATTCAATTGGCTGCGCAGCATGGTATTAGCCCTGATGAGTTGGCAGCCATGAACAATACCTCGGCCAGTCGAATGCTACAAGTTGGTGAACGCTTGATTGTCCCTGCGGGAGGTGTAGTCGCGGCGCGTTCAGAGCCAGTGGCTGCTGTGCAAGCTGAGCCTGTCGCAGCAGTTAGTTCAAACCGTTCTAGTGCGGCAGTGATGACAGGCCGAACCACAACCCATGTGGTCAAGCGTGGTGAGACCTTGATTGGGTTGGCCAGTGCCAATGAGATTTCTGTTGAAGAATTGGCTGATCTGAATGGTCTGCGTGCCAATGCAATGCTCCAGTTAGGCCAACGGATCAAAGTACCCGATACGAGCCCACAAGTAACCGAATATCGGGTGCAACGTGGGGACTCACTGATTCAACTGGCCTCGCGCTATGGTCTGACCCCAGAGTCGCTGGCCGCGATGAACAACATGCCTGCCAATCGGATGCTCCAACTGGGTGAGCGCCTTACAGTACCCGCAGGTGAGGTCGTGGCTACGCAGCGCAATAGTGACACAAGCAATGAGACCAGCAGCGCCAGCGCAAATCGTACCAACAGCAGTAATAGTCGCTCAGAAACCAGCATGCCCACCCAGCCGTATACGGTGAAGCGCGGTGATACCTTGATTGGGATTGCAGGGGCGCATAATGTTGATGTCGACACACTGGCCAAGCTGAATGGCCTACGTGCCAATGCATTGGTACAGTTGGGACAGCGGATCAAAGTGCCAGATACGGGGCCGCGTTTGACGGATTATCGTGTCCGACGTGGTGACACGTTGGCGCGTGTTGCACAGAAGCACGGTATTACGCTGGCGCAGTTGGCGGAACTCAATGAAAT
>JAYXXU010000040.1:0-2645 GCA_036019135.1 Pseudomonadota bacterium
TCGGTAAATGTTGCTTGATCGATACCGATCAGACGCTTGAGCTGTGAGTCCGTGTAGGACTGAATCTGAGCATATTTCATAGCTCAAATTATAGGCTGCTTTTATACTTTCGCAAGAGATCTATTTATTTTAGTGCATTTAATCGTTTTAAGCGGACAAGGATTGTTTCGAGCGCATCTGCAAAGGCTTTGCGCTCACGCTCGCCCAGCGGCTTAGCGCCACCCGTTTGCACCCCTGCGCCGCGCAACGCATCGACATAGTCACGCAAGTGCAGCCGTGCACGGACATTTTCGGCAGTATATAACTCACCACGCGGGCTCAGCGCTGTACCACCTTGCGCAATCACTTCAGCCGCCAGCGGAATATCTTGTGTGACCACCAAATCCCCAGCTTGCATCCGTGCCAAAATCTCCTGATCGGCTCGATCAGCGCCCTGCTCAACTTGAATCGAGCGAATCAAACGTGAGGCCGTAATGCCCACAGGCTGGTTTGCCACAAATGTCACGGGCAACTGATGTCGATCAGATGCCCGAAAAATCAACTCTCGCAACACTCGAGGACACGCATCAGCATCAATCCAAATCTGAAATAATGCAGTGTTCTGACGCTCAGCCGACGCTGTATTGGATTGCATGATGGCCTATCCACTCAAAAACCTTAACTTAACGCGGTGCCATCCGAATCGCACCATCTAAGCGAATGGTTTCGCCATTCATAAAGCTATTGTCCACAATACTCAGCACCAATTTGGCATATTCCTCTGGATAGCCCAAACGCTTGGGAAACTGTGTCATCTCAATCAAGGGCAATTTGACACTGTCTGGCGAAGCGTTCATCAAGGGGGTATTGAAAATCCCAGGTGCAATGGTATTGACTCGAATGCCCAGCACAGCCAAATCCCGCGCCAACGGTAAGGTCATGCCGACTACTCCCCCTTTGGATGCCGCATAAGCCACCTGTCCAATCTGCCCATCAAACGCGGCCACCGACGCCGTATTAATAATCACCCCACGACCATGATCCGCATCAGCAGGATTCTGCTGCATAGCCGCTGCGGCCAATCGTGTGACATTAAACGTCCCAATCAAGTTGACCTGAATCACTTTGCTGAAGCTTTCCAGTGGCATTGCGCCATGCTTACCGACAGTACGACTGGCCGAACCGATTCCAGCACAATTGACACAAATATCAATCTGACCAAATGCTGCAAGAGTCTGCTCAATCGCGTCGTGAACCGATGACTCGTCGGCCACATTAACAGCACAAGCCAACACTGCTGCCCCCAAACGACTGACAACCGCATCGGCTTGCGCTTGATTGAGATCGAAAATTGCTACGCGCGCGCCTTGGCTGACCAACGCTTCAACCGTCGCCAAACCCAAACCCGATGCGCCACCCGTCACGATTGCGACTTTACCTTGCACTTGCATATACCGTCTCCTTTTGACTGTGCTCAATGATCAGACCGCGATTAAAGCACAGTTTGAACGGCTGACACCGTGAGGATTTCTTTCAAAAACTTGCCACACGTTGGTCATTTTGGCGAGTTCCAGATTTGCCACACCTTGAAATTGACGACCAGCCAACCCATGCTATAGCTTAGCGTTAGTTCGACTCACCTTGCGGATGCCCACATGACACAACAACAGCCCAATGCGCACATGACTGCACCTGAAACCATCCTACTTTCTGCCGATGTAATGGGCAGTCATGCGGCGCACTGGCAAGCATTGAGTTCTGATCCCCAAGCTGATGTTCCGGCATGGTTACAACAAGCAGTCGATGATGCGATGCTGCCGCGTGGTTTATGCCCAGCAGACCAAGCGCTACCATCTACCCACTGGTTGATTCAAGGGCCTAGCAGCGCAATCAAGGTGCATCAGATTATCGATGTTAATTCACAGGACCAGCCAACGGGGCTGCGTAGCGCATTCCCCTATATTGACAGTCCATACTGGCAAGATGTCAGCATTCAACGAATTGGTTATTGCCCCGAAACGCTTGAAGCCGTCTTACAAGTTGAGACTGCACAAGGCATTCGGATTCATGGTTTTGATAGCTTGTATGCCGTCAATGCCAACTACTATCAAGCCAATCAATCGTATCAAGCCTGTTTTAGTGCGTTGGCGTATCAGCTCGAAAAAGTTCCTGCCCATGAGCAAATGCTTGTCGAAGACCCCGCTGCAATTCGACACCATCGCGCCCTGAATGCGATTCTAGCTGCCAACAACGGGATTGCACCCGATGACCTACAAGCCCAAATGGAGGCATGGCAGCCCAGTAGTCCAGATGATGAAGCGCCCGTTACCCTTGATCTGTCCAAAATGGCTGCATATTTGTTTGGCGAGCAATTTGGTCAAGAAGATGAAGCATGGTTTCAAGGTGAAATTTTAGGCGCACAGACCACTGATTTTTTGGGACAGCAAGTTCAGCTTTTGGATGTGGCTATGCTGCGTGAAGCCAATGCCCTCCCGCTGGTCGTACGTATTGCTTGTGCCGCACATCGCTTAGAGGGACAAATTTTCGAAGTTGGTGACTATATTCGCGGAAACATCTGGATGCAAATTGCAATATATGCTATGAGTGAGCCTCCGACATCTACGTAATGTCTTGTATAGGGCTGATCTGGCATGAAACCTTCAGCG
>JAYXXU010000041.1:0-2098 GCA_036019135.1 Pseudomonadota bacterium
ACAGTTACAGCGGGGTGTCGTGCTAAAGGATGGCTTAACACGTCCCGCACGAGCGCAGATCATCGCTGAACCTGACATTTGGCCACGCCAACCACCAATTCGCCAACGGGCAAGCATCCCAACGACATGGCTCGAAATCGCCATCCGTGAAGGACGCAATCGACAAGTCAGACGTATGACCGCTGCGGTTGGTCATCCGACATTGCGCTTGATTCGTGTGGCAATCGGAGAACATCGGCTAAATGATCTTGCCCCCAGTCAAATGCGCCGTATCACCATTGCATCACCTCAGTCGGGTGGCGACGCATCCTCTCGAGGACGTTTTGGTAACACATCCACCTCAGCGGGTAAGGCTTGCCCCACTGATTCACGAAACCGCTCCCGTAACAAGCGACGCATTAATTTGCCCATCACACCACGCGGCAAATGATCGACAAAAACAATATGATCAGGTAGCTGTATTTTTTTGAGTTGATGGTTTAAGTGTTGATAGAGGTTGTCACGGGTCAAGCCCTCACGCGCCACCACAAACAGTTGAATTGGGCGTTTGCTATCCTGCTGATCCTGTACTGCCACACAGTCCAATACATCCTCATGTGCGGTGGCGGCCTGTTCGACCTCTTGCGGAAAGACCATCTGATTTTGTACCCAAAACACGTCTTTTTGACGTTCCAATACGGTGAGATAGCCCTCCTCAGACAATGAAACAATATCGCCTGTTTTGAGCCAGCCATCGGGGGTAATCATCTGTAGTGTCGCGCCTGGATGCTGCCAATATCCTCGCATGACCTGTGGTCCACGCACCCACAATTCACCCACTTCATTAAAGCCTGCATTTTGATCATTATGTAGCAGGCTGACTCGCACTTCGGTTTCTGGCAAAATCACGCCCGCTGACCCCGCACGAATCCGATCGGGCGGACTCATCGAAATCAGCGGCGACGTTTCACTCATGCCATATCCTTCACAGATCCAAAGTCCTGTCTGATCACGCCACGCCTGCTGCAATCGGCGGCTGACGGGACTGCCACCACACAGACAAACAGACAACTGATCCAATGACCGCAACGCAGCGGGATGATTTAATAATTGTTCATATACAAATGGCACACCAAACAACAGTTGTATGGGTTGTTTTAAGATGTGATCAGGCCGAACCAACAATTCTTGAATACTGGACAGCAGTACCTGTCCTTGGGTGGAGAGCAGTAAAATGACCGATCCCAATCCCAAAATATGTTGCATGGACACTGGACACAATCCCATTCGCCCCTCACCGAGATGAGAGCCAAGAATCTGCTGGGTTTGCTGTAGGTTTGCTAATAAATTGGCATGGGTCAACGTCGCACCTTTTGGCCGTGCCGTCGTGCCGCTGGTGTACTGAATCAATGCCGCATCGCTCATTTTGAGCGCTGGCCACTCTATCGGCTGGAGTGGACGGTTAAGAATTTTACGCAATCGAATCTGCGCAACAATACGTGGCGATGAGCGGAACAGGCGTACCAAATGACGAACGGATAGTAGATCAGCCCAACGTCGAAATATACTGGCATAATCATCAGGATGTGTGGTCACCACATAACGAATGCTGGTTTGCAACAGCATTGGCTGCATGCGCTCGACCAGTTGTGGCAAAGTCACCAGCAGCTTGCAGCCTGAATCCTGCAACTGGTACACCACCTGCTCATCATCCTCAACCAACCCAAAATTCACCACAATCAGATTGGCCAACCATGCCGCATAAATCGCCACCACATAGCTCAAGCTATTGGGCAAATAGATCGCCACACGGTCGCCAGCCTTCATCTCCGCATCGCGTAACAACCATGCTGCAAACAACTCGATGTTGCTCCACAGTGCCCGATAGGTCAGCATTTGCTCGCCCAATCGTACCGCAGGCAACTCAGGGTTAACCTGTGCGGTCTGCCGAATATGATCTACCAAAGTCGTTTGGTAGTTTAAACTCACACCACGACTACGATACAACAAATCATGGCTAGGCTTGACCAATACAGGTACTGTCGACCGTGACCGCTCAGGCCGACCCAGATCAGCAGAATGCGCTGCATTCCGTGACGGGTCATTTAAATTCGACATC
>JAYXXU010000042.1:0-5237 GCA_036019135.1 Pseudomonadota bacterium
CTATCAAAAACTGACATGCAGGATGATGCTTGCCTATCAAAAATTGATACCCAAACAGCGGAATGCCTATCAAAAATTGATAGGGGGGTATCAATAATTGACACCCCACGCCTATCAAAAATTGATACCACAAAAGACATTCTTTTAAAAAACACTATTCAAAAAGAGAGTAAGCGCGCACGCACTTGCAAAACCAAGACTGCAATCCCTGAAGACTTCGGAATTTCAGAAGCGGTTTTGAAGTGGGCAACGGAGCAAGGTCATACACACTTGCAACAGCATCTCGAATCCTTCATCGACAAAGCCAAGTCCAAGCAGTACCAGTACGCAGATTGGGATGCAGCGTTCAGGGAAGCCATCCGTAAAAATTGGGCAGGTGTTGGCCAGCCCCAATACTCAAAACCAGCTCAGGAGATGGCACCTTCGACACGGCAGGTTGAGTCACCAGCCCCAGAGTCTAGCCAGCGCGTCAGCTTGTTTAGCGGCATGGAGATGATCAAGTTTAACGAGCTGCGAGCATTGAAACCTGAAGTGACCCAAATCCAGATCCGTGCGATGGCACAGCAACACGGCATGGATGTGTTTGTGCTGATGGATCGCATGGTTAAAAAACTCAAAGCGGGGGAAGCAGCATGAGCAGATCATTCACACGCGCAGAGATCGACCAGATCATCAAGCCGATTGAGCGTCCGATCCATTCGTTCCATCAGTCGTTTGATGGCATTGAACGATTTTTAGAAAACTTGACTAGAGATTGTCCCGCTGGTTACGAGCTGGTCCCTGACTTTCAGCGCGGTCACGTTTGGACTGACCAGCAGCGCACACATTTTATTGAGAATGTGCTGCGACGCATTGTTTCAGATGACGGCCTAATGATCCGTCTCAACTGCCCAAGCTGGCGCTGGGATCCAAAGCCAGATAGTGACTTGCCAGATCAGGCGGTTTGTATTGATGGCTTGCAGCGCCTGACCGCGATCAGAGCGTTTATGTCGGGTGAGGTTAACCCCTTTGGGCTGACAAAAGACCAGATATGCAGTGGCTGGGGTATGCGTCGCATTGATCGAATGGTGGTTTTTCAGATCTACGATTTTCAGTATCGCCGCGACCTATTGCAGTTTTACTTAGACATCAACGGTGGTGGTACGCCGCACACGCCCGCAGAGCTTGAGCGCGTACAGCAGTTGCTAAAGGAGTCCGCCGCATGACCCACACCCCAACACTCGCCCCATGCTCGATGTGTGACCACCAAGCGGTGGCGTATCGCGCCCCCTGCGGCATCGGCTATCTCATCGAGTGCAGCAATGCCGATTGTGTGTCGCGTCACAAGACGGGCGGCATCGTGCAGCACGTTGCTGCTCAGTCGGCAGCGGCAATCTGGAATCGTCGGCAGGGAGTATCAGCACATGGCACATCAGTTTCAGCATCACCAGTGCATCACATCGTCGGTGATTCGAGAGGCTATCAGGTGGGCGGAGCGGGAAAAGCCGCGCAAATATCACCAAAAACAGAGGGTCAAAATCATGTCTGAATCGCGGTTGGCTGTAGGGATTGATCCAGGTGTAAAAACGGGCATCGCAGTCGCACTGGACGGCAAGTTGCAGTCGGTTGCGTCGGCAACGATCACCGCAGCGATGCAGATGGTCTTAGCGCTCAAAGACCAAAATCCGATGGTCTACATCGAGGATGCACGCAAGCGGACGTGGTTTGGTAACGCTGATGCACGCCAAGCGCGGTCGGGCGCTGGCACTCGTGAAGGTGTCGGCTCAGTCAAACGCGATTGTGGCATATGGGAGCAGTTTTGCATCGAGCAGGGCATTGCGTATCAGCTTGTGCATCCTGCTGCGAATAAGACCAAGTTGGATGCTAATAATTTTCGGCGGATTACAGGATGGGCGAGCAAGACGAACGAACACGCACGAGATGCGGCGATGCTTGTGTATCAGCGGGTTGTTAAGGAGGCTCTATGAGCGTTAGACAGATGCAGCGTGAATTGGAGCAGTGGGGTAAGTGGGCAGGGTCGTCTGAGCGCACATGTGGCGTCAAGCAGTACGTTTGCCCGACTTATACGATGCTGCGCTTGGCAGTCGGTGAGAGCCGTAAGAGTGGCGTGCAGATTGTGCTTGATGATGCGGCATTGATTGCGGTTGATCAGTTGGTGACGGCCTTGCGGTTAAGTCGGCCTGATTTGTATCAGTGGGTGGCCGCGCATTACTTAAAGGGCTGTCCAGTTGCTGCTTTGGCTGGGATGACCAAGGTCGCTCGGTACAAGATTGATGGATACTTGCTTGCTGCTGAGAGTTGGTTGGATAGTCGGCTTGAGGTTATGTGCGAGCGGGCTGCATAAACCGCTTGCGCTGTATACAGCAAGGTAGTATATATGTGCTATGTTGCCGTAGTTGCAGCGAACGCACATAGCCCCGTCAGTTGATGGGGCTTTTTTACGTCCGTCATTTGGAGCGTCACATGGAAAACCAGCATCGCAAAATCAGCGGCTACCGCGAATTGTCACAATCTGAGATCGACCTGATGAACAAAATCAAGGCCAAAGGCGTTGAGCTAGGCGAGCTTGTTGCAGAACTGCGAGCTGCTGACGGCTTAGATCAGCGTTGGATCAGTATTGGCGCGACAGATCTACAGACGGGGCTAATGGCCATCACCCGTGGTGTGGCACAGCCGACTACGTTTTAAGCGCTACTTCACTCACCCACACAGTTGATCGCGTGTGAATCGGACTTGTAGGAAAAACCGAGCTAGGCAGTTGATCGCGCCGCCAATACGAGACGAAAACCAGCGCCGCCAGCCCGTACCGATTCGGTCTGTCGTCGCTGTGAGTAGGGCATGTCGATAGCCAAACATGACAAGATTTTTTTGGTTTGAGACCCGCTGGCCAGCGGTGTTTTTGTTGGTCGGCGTTTTTTATTCGAGGTGGTTATGCAATATCTGCCTTATGTTTTTGGGTTGCTGTTGCTGGTATCGGTCTGTTGTATGTGCATGCTTGTCGTTGTAATGCGCGCAAGTCATCGACAGCACAAAGCTGCATCTGAGCGGGTTGATCATGCGTTGGATAGCGGCGCTCGTGCAACACAGCATCGGATTGAGCTATGACCAAGCGCCCTATGCCGCCCACTTGGGACTTTGACGCAAACGATCCTGAGCCGTACCGCTTTGCACCAGCGCCAGAGCTATATGACTGGGTGCAGTCAACAATTCTCAATGAGGACAGTCCACTGTACAACCCAGATCACGAGCATCTGGTAGGGCATGACGGACTAGCGTTTATGTGGGCGCAGTCTGGTTTTAAGCGTCATCAGGTGGTTGTACATGCACAAGCTGAGTTAGTGGCGATTCGTGACGGCGGATGGCGGGGCTTGCGTCAAGAGTCACAGCTTGAGCATTGGTTCGGCGTGGACAACATCCCCAAAGCAATTATCACCATCTCTGCAAGCGCGGCGCGTGAGTTGGACGACAGATCGTTTTGCGCACTGGTTGAGCATGAGCTATATCACTTGGCACAAAAGCACACTCACATGGGGCCATGCTATGACGCTCAAGGCAGGGCTGTACTTGTGATGCGCGGTCATGACTCTGAGCAGTTTTACAAGGTGGCCGAGCGTTATGGTGCGGATGATTCAGTTGTGATGTTGGTCAATGCCGCCAATCGTCGCACCGTGACCGATGGCGCGATCGCGTCGGCTTGTGGATCGACCAAGCTGCGCATCGCCTAATTTTTTTGTCCGTTTTGTTTGACGGCGTTTGACGGACGGTGACTTATGGCGCAACTTAAAAAAGAGATAAAACTCTTTATTGTTCGAGAGCTTGCTGTATTCAACACGCCCTCAGAAGTGGCCGCAGCCGTCAAACAAGAATTTAAGGTAGAGATCACCCGTCAGCGCTGCGAGTCATACGACCCAACCAAGCGCGTTGGCCATAACCTATCTGACGAACTCAAAGCTGAGTTTGAAGCGACACGCAAAGCGTTTTTGGCAGCACCACAAGACATTCCGATCTCAAATCTGAGCTATCGACAAGCACGGCGACAGAAAGTGCTCGAAGGTGCAAAAGCACCAATGATCATCCTCGACGTGCTTGACCGCGCCGCAAAAGACATGGGTGGCGTGTTTACCAATCGGCAGGAGGTCACGGGCGCAGATGGGTCTCCACTGCTTACTGAAGGCGCTGCGCAAATCACATTGTCGCCCGACCAGATCAAAGACTTGTCGGCGCAGGATCTCGCCAAAATCTACTTTGCAACGGGGGGCAAATGACCGCAGCAGCACGTCTATACAGCGTCGATGATCTGACGCCGCTAATCCGCGAGTGGGCGGTGAATACGCGCTTGCCTGAGGTGCGCCAAGAGATTGAGCGTCGCTACTACTATCGCGCGATTATTGAGCGCACGCCGCAATCGCGCTTGGCCGAGCTGGAGCTATGTCGAAATGATCCTGTGCATTGGTTTAACACATGGGTCTGGACGTATGACCCGCGCGGCATGTCATACGGCTTACCAGCTAACATCCCGTTTGTGTTGCGGCCTAAGCAGACCGAGCTGGTCGGCTGGCTGCTTGATCGACTAGAGACACAGACTGGCGGCTTGATCGAAAAGAGTCGCGATGAAGGCATGTCGTATGTCGTACTAGGTTTATTTTTGCATCAGTGGTTGTTTGTCGATGGCTTTGCAGCTGGAGTAGGTAGCCGCAAAGAGGAATACGTCGACGAAAAGGGCAGCCCTAAAACGCTGTTGCACAAATTCCGCGACATGCTGGGCAAGTTGCCTGCATGGATGCACCCTGTGGGTTTTAGTGAGCGCACGCATGATAACTACATGCGTATCATTAACCCAGCCAACGGCGCGTCGATCACTGGCGAAGCTGGCGACAACATCGGGCGAGGCGGGCGGACGACGATTTACTTGCTCGACGAATGGGCGTTTGTGCAGCGACAAGACAAGGTTGATGCTGCGATCAGCCAGAATACCAACGTCATTTTGAAGGGATCGACGCCCAACGGCATTGGCGACAGATTTTATCAAGATCGGTTTAGCGGTCGTTACCCCGTGTTTACGATGCCTTGGCGCGATAATCCTGATAAAAATTGGACGGCGACGATTGATGGCCAGTTAATCCACCCTTGGTACGAAAAGCAGCGGGCAACGCTTGACGATGTGGTGCTTGCTCAAGAGGTGGATATTAACTACGCCGCATCTGTCGAGGGTGTGCTCATCCCCAGTGCATGGGTAC
>JAYXXU010000043.1:0-3327 GCA_036019135.1 Pseudomonadota bacterium
TACCATTTATGCAGGCTCATTGTCCGAAGATCGGCGCGAGTTGCGTGATGTATTCTTTTATCAGCGTGCTACTGAGCCAAACCAACCTGACCGCATGATCTTGGCCGAACGCGCTAGTCGCGTCACCGATCCAGATGAGCAAGCCAGTATCGTTGATTTACAAAACGGCCGTCAGTATCAACTGCGTGCAGGGCAAGCGGCCTATAGTCGCGCTGAGTTTAGCTATTATCGTTTGCGGATTGAGCATGAATCTTCGCCTGAAGCAGCCTCAGCGCGACTCGAAACGGCCTCACTTACTCAGCTATGGCAAGATCGAGCGCAGTCGCCGGTAATGGCGGAGTTAGGTTGGCGTTTGTCGATGCCATGGGTCATGGTACTGGCTTGTGTGTTGGCTGTGCCATTGGCGCAGGTCAATCCACGCCAAGGTCGCTATTTGCGATTACTTCCATCGATTTTTTTGTTTGCGACGATTGTGGTGACGTTGATGGCCGTCAAAACGCGGGTCAGTAAAGACGAGCTGGGCAGTTGGGCGTTTGTGGCAGTCTTGCTGGGATATCTGACCTTGGCGATTGGCATGACAGTCCGCTATCGCATGCCCAGTTGGCGTACCCCCAAACCACCGCAGCAACCGCCCGTGCAGGAGCAGACATCATGATATTGGCCAATCGTATTTTGGCCAATCATGTGGCACGCGTCACGGGTTTGGCGATGTTGGGTGCATCAGGTCTATTGTTGTTGCTTCAGATTTTATTTACTTATTTGGGACAGTTGGGCGATCTCAAGGAGGGCTATAACGCATGGGCTGCCTTGCGTTATGTGCTGTGGGAGTCACCCCGTTATCTATATGAGTTGTTACCGATTGCGGCATTGATTGGTTCGGTGGTTGGTCTGGGTACATTGGCCTCGAACAGCGAATTGGTGGTGATGCGGGCGGCTGGCCAGAGCCTATGGCGGATTGTTGGTTGGGTGTTACGCCCTGCTGTTGCCTTGATGATTGCCTCTTTGATGATCAGTGAGTGGGTACTGCCATATAGTAGTGAGCAGGCGCAATCCATTCGTCATCAAGCAGGGCGTGCTGCGACATTGGGCGAGGTACGCGGTTATTGGACGCGTGAGCAAGATCGTTTTATTTACATTGAATACGCCAACTCTGCGGGTGAATTGCGCCAGATTGAGATGCTCAAATTTGACTCATCACAGCGATTGCTGGCTTCCTTAGCGGCGAAGCAAGGCCAATATCAAGCCGCTGATCGAATTTGGCAACTTGATCAAGTACAACAGACCCAAATCCAGCCAGACGGTTCGGCACAGGCTGAACAGATGGCCACGTTGCCCATGAGTTTGGGGTTGCAGCCGCGATTTGTGCATTTGGTCACGATGTCTCCCGATATGCTCGCACCGAGCCAATTGTGGGGATATATTCGATATTTATCAACGCAAGGCCAAGTGCCTGCCAGCTATCGATTGGCACTGTGGCAAAAAATGACGGCTCCATTTGCCTTAGCGGCTTTGGTAGTGCTGGCCTGTTCATTTATTTTTGGACCATTACGACAACAATCTGTGGGTTTTCGTCTGGTTATCGCGCTTTTTGTCGGGTTAGGCTTTAGATACTTGCAAGACTTTTTAGGCTATGCCAGTCTGATCTATCCAGTTTCGGCTGGTTGGTTTGTGGGGTTGCCGATTATTTTATTGTTTGGGATCGGTGGGCTAGCATTACGGCGCATGCGCTAGTGTATAATGGCCTGACTTGACAATAAAATTTCAGTGAACGCGTTTTGCTGCTTTATAAGGACATCGACTTGCTGATCTGGACTTCTGCGCATGTGTCTGATGTAGGCACACGGCGTAAAATCAACGAAGATGCGGTATTAGAGCTGCCCAGCCAAGGGTTATGGGCAGTGGCCGATGGGATGGGGGGACATGCGGCGGGTGATTATGCCAGTCAGCTTTTGGTACGTTGCTTGTCCACAGTAGACACCCGTAATCGACCCATTGCCGATGTGGTTGAAGACATTGAACAATTGGTCATGAAAGCCAATGACCAGATGCACAGTTACGCGCGCCAACGCCGTGTGGATGCGGTGGGGAGTACTGTGGTGGTCTTGCTACTGACCAATCAAATTGGAGTTTGTCTCTGGGCAGGAGACTCGCGCTTGTATCAGGTGCGGGACAATCAGATTCAATGCATCAGCAATGATCATTCGTTGGTGCAGCGCTTGATTGATCAGGGAGAAATTACCCGCGAACAAGCGGCAACACATCCTTCACGCAACGTGATTACGCGAGCGATTGGCGCTGACCCTCAAGTGTTTTTGGATTGTCGTGTGTTTCAGCCACAGTCAGGCGATGGTTATATTTTGTGTTCTGATGGGCTCTATAATGAAGTCCATGAGATGGACATGTTAGATCTGGTCAACGGTCTGATGCCACGTGATGCGGCGGAATCGATGCTTTCGGTTGCGCTTGATGACGGCGCAGATGACAATGTTTCAGTAGTGGTGGTAAAAATCCGTGAATAAACCGCGAGAAGAACTGCATTACCGACAGGCCAATGATCGCCTCAGAGCGATTGATCGCCGTCGCTTTGAGGGGCTGATGGGCATGGAACAATATCGCCAAGAGCGCAGAGAAATTCTTAATTTTTTAACGGGTGTCGATCCCGAAACACAAGAGACGTTGGCGTTAGATTTGCCTGAATACAGTGCGGCGAGTCGTCGTCGTTGGTGGCGTGCGGGCAAATAAGCTGTGTTAGGTTAGCGCCGCTTTTTTGGATTAGCGGCGCTGGCTGAGATTGGGTTAGTCACGTTCTGCCATCGTCACGGTGTAGGTCTTGCCTTGTTTGAGTTTTTGACAGTTGCCAAAGACTTCTTTAAAGGTGCGTTGCATAAATTCGCGTAGCCCGTTGATGGTCACCACATAAAAACGCCCGCCTTGATTCATCGCCTGCCATGCATCTAACAAATACAAGTAGTGTTGTTCTTTGCTGGCTTTGGCGGGTAGGTTCGACATGACCAAGTCAAAGCGTCGCGCTGGATCCACATGCCTAAAACCATTCGATAATTGCACTTCAGCATTGCTTAAGCCGTTGGCCAGACAGTTGCGCTGTGCATACTCGACCGCGACAAAATCTTTATCAATCAACAGATGTTGGCCTTGCGGACACTCGCGCGCGGCTGTCATACCGAGGATGCCATAGCCGCACCCCAGATCAATCGAATGATCGGTTGGACGAAACTCAATATGATCCAGTAGCATCAATGAGCCGTCGTCGAGTTTTTCGGGGGAAAATAAGCCCCATGTCGAACTAAATTGAAATGGATGACCCAA
>JAYXXU010000044.1:0-12341 GCA_036019135.1 Pseudomonadota bacterium
GTTTTGATTTGAGGCTGTTACATCACGCTATAAAGATAAACAATTAGCCGAGCAAATGAGCAACGCCATCACGCTCTTCAGTCAACTCTTGCAGGGTGAAGTCCATACGCTCACGGCTGAACTCATCAACTGGTAAGCCTTCGATACGGGTGTATTCGCCGTTTTCACAGGTCACTGGAACGCCGTACATGGTACCTTCTGGAATACCGTACGAACCATCTGAAGGGATACCCATGGTGACCCACTTGCCATTAGTACCTAATGCCCAATCACGCATGTGATCAATTGCAGCATTGGCAGCAGAGGCAGCAGATGACAGGCCACGCGCTTCGATGATGGCTGCACCGCGCTTACCAACGGTTGGCAAGAACACGTCTTTGTTCCACTCGTGGTCATTGATCATATCTTTGACGCTTTCGCCATTGATGGTGGCAAAACGATAGTCAGCATACATGGTTGGGCTGTGGTTGCCCCACACGACCATTTTTTCGATGTCTGCAACCGCTTTGCCAGTTTTGGCAGCCAGTTGTGACAGCGCGCGGTTGTGATCCAAACGCAGCATGGCAGTGAAGTTTTTGGCTGGTAGGTCTGGCGCAGATTTCATCGCGATATAGGCGTTGGTGTTGGCTGGGTTACCGACGACCAAGACTTTGACATTGCGGCTGGCCACATCGTTCAGTGCTTTGCCTTGTACGGTGAAGATTTTGGCGTTTTCTTGCAGCAGGTCTTTACGCTCCATGCCAGGACCACGTGGGCGTGCGCCAACCAACAAGGCGTAGTCAGCATCTTTGAAGGCAACATTTGGATCATCAGTGCCGACCATGCCTGCCAATAGCGGGAATGCACAGTCTTCAAGCTCCATCATCACGCCTTTCAGGGCTTGTTGGGCTTTTTCGAATGGCACTTCAAGCATTTGCAGAATTACTGGCTGGTCTTTGCCCAACATCTCGCCACTGGCAATACGGAACAATAGGCTATATCCAATTTGACCGGCTGCACCAGTCACGGCAACACGTACGGGCTGCTTCATATGATTTCTCCATCAGGACAAAAACGGGGTCACCCAAGGTGGGTTTTGACAAGCGCCAACATTGTACTGAAAGTTGGCGATTGGTGCGAGCCAGAACCCGCAATCAATCTTGGCAATTCGCTTAAATTTCACGCACTACTTGGCTGCGCGGTACACGTTGACGGGCATAATACACACCATCTGGCGCACGCTTGCCCAATGCAATGATCATCACCACAAAGGCATCATCCGCCATTGGAATGATTTGGCGTACCCGTGCTTCATCGAAACCTTCCATCGGGCAACTGTCAAAACCGTGGGCGCGCGCGGCCAGCATCAGGTTTTCGCAGGCTAAGGCACAGGTTTTGGCTGCCCACAGTCGCATATCGGCAGGCGTGTAAGGCCCCCTTGGGGCAGGCTTGACCAGACCGACACTGCTATTCACTACCCGCTTGAGTAAACCAAAAGCACCCAATGTGCCAACAGCATAATGATAATGCGCCAACTGCCCATAATACTGCTTGACCAACTTGGGCGGCTCGCCTGTCGGCCACTCATCCAAAATCTGTTGGGCGTGTTTGCGCCATGTCGCCGTCCGCGCCAGCTGCACAATCAACATCGGCGCAGTCTTAGCTGCGTTTTGATCCATGCAGGCGTGTGCCAGTTGCTGACGGACGGATTCGCTACGCACAATCACAAACTCCCACGGCTGTAGATTGCTGGAGTTGGGCGCAAGTAAGGCCAAATCAATACAATCATCCAGCACCGCTTGCGGTATCGGATCAGGCAAAAACTTACGGATCGAGCGACGACCTTCGACCACTGCACGAAACTGGGCAGGATCAGTAGCGGGTGGTGCAGGTTCTTGGTGGCGAATTTTACCGCTCATCAGTTTTGATCCTTACGTTAATATGGAGAACCTTGCACAACAAAGCGTGCAGGACAGTTGGATTGCACACTGGCTGGGCACTCAATATAAGCACCATTCGGGCTATAACAGACCCGAATTTCGGTCAATACTGGCTGCCGAAACTTTGGATTACTACTACAGTTGAGCTGTAGCCCATTACTATGTAAACCTGTGTTTAGCTCTGTCAAATGTGCCAAGAGCTGATCTTTTCGCATAATGACGGCCTGATCCATATTGAACTCTGGCGGCACTTTTAGGCGATCAGCATAGCGAGTAATGGTACGAAAATACACGGTAGCACTCATGCCTGTACACGACCCACTGGTACGCCATGCCTCATTGCGCAACTGCTCATCTGGCATGATGCGCTCAACGATTCGTGACTGTAAAGGCGGCAAGCGTGCAGGCTCTTGGGCGCAATGCTCGCTAGATTGTGGCGGTTCGGCCTGTAGGCGAGAGACAGTCAGTGAAAACCCCTCTTGGCATTGACGCAATCGACGTAGCTCAGGATGAGTGGCACACATCGCAGGAGTCAGATGAATCACCAACGTGTAGCTGCTGGGTTCTTCAGCATGCGCCAACACGGTGCTGAACTGACTCAACAGCCCAACACCGAGCACGCACAGCATCCGTCCCGATATCATAGGACGTATCTGAGTGAGCAACTCACCAAACACGTGTCTAAACATGGCTCGGCGACCTCCTTGTCGCATCATACGGCAGCCCATTACATTTAGGATTTTCATGCTGGCATCATAACCAAACATCTGGTTAGACAATGCGGCAACTTTGTGCGGCATACGTATTAAACCCGTCATTAAATGCAAAAGATCACGCTCACCTACCCTGCTGAGCCACCGCTATCATGGTCTCAATGGCTACTCACTAGCACGCGCAGGAATCGCTGGCATCCGCTGTCCAATGGTCTGATCCCCTTGACCAAGCAACAAGCTATAATGCAAGGCATTGGTCATCAAGTGCTTGACGTAATCACGCGTCTCTAAAAACGGAATGCTTTCGGTGTACTGATCCGCAGCCAAGGCTGCAAAACTCGGTTGCCAACGCCGCGCCCGTGTCGGCCCTGCATTATAGCCAGCCGAAGCCAACACAGGATGACTATCCAGTTGCTGCAAAATATGACTTAAATAAAACGTGCCATAACGCACATTGGTATTCATATCCGTCAAACTTGATGTCCGATATGGTTCGCCCAAGCGATTGGCAATCCAACGCCCTGTATCTGGCATGATCTGCATCAAGCCACTCGCACCCACATGTGAGCGTGCGACTGTCGCAAAACGACTTTCTTGCCGAATCAGGCCATACGTCCACGCAGGATCCAACCCGACTTGTCGGCTTTTTTGCACCACCAAGTCCTTAAAAGGCATCGGATAACGCCATGTGTCATTAAACTTACTCGACGTTCGCTCTGCGGCATAGATGGCACGATCGAACCAACCAATCTGTGTCGCATACTGGGCTGCGGCGAGTAACATGCCGTCATCTTGTTTTTGCACGGCATCGCGTACCGCCCAATTCCACTCTCGGTTTGCCCAAACAGTGGGGGCATCAATATTGCGCAGCGCAAAGGCGCGCTGAAAATGAATATTCTGACGCATCCGCTGCTGATCTGCCGCGGTTGGCTGGTACATCGGTGGCAAACTGTTGGTTTTGATTCCCAAACGATCTCTGGATAACAGTCCGTAATAATCTGTCTCCGTGGCCAGCGCTCGATAGAACTGCTGCGCCACTTGCTGTGATTGCTCATCCTTGCGCTGACCAATTGCCCGTGCAAACCAGTATTGCCATTCGCGTTGTTTTTGGGTGCTAAACGTCATCACATCCAGCGCGCGCAACACGCTTTCCCAAGCACCATCCCGAATCGCATGCCGTGCATACTGCTGCGCCTCTTCATCACTGAATGGATAGCCCACACTCAGATCAAACCAACGTACTGTATTGGGGTTAAACCCTTGCACAGCCGCGCGTCGTCCTGTACTACTCATTGCTACAATCCGATAGGCATATAGCTTGGCCTGAGCAGGCAAATTAACCCGCTCTTGGCTTAAATGCTCAGCCGCTGCCTCAGTTGCGCGCTCCGCCACGCGTGCCAAGGCATATAGATACAACGCTTGCTCGGCTGGACTAGTCACACTGGGATTCAGCAAATACGCATCTGGATTCTTGGCGATTTGACCAATTAACATTGGATCAAGCGAAATGTTTAAGGCTTGTGCGGCATCAATGGCTGCAACGGTTTCACCTGCCCGCAACATTGTCCACAGCCGCTGCTGTAGGTCTTCGGGTTTGGTCAACTCACTGCGTAACAACTGCCCTGCAACCGTGCCACATAAAGTCGGCAAGCGGGTGGTCGCTAGCCAAATTTGGTCACGCAAACTGGCCAATGCCAACTGATCCCCTGTTGCGGCCTGTGCTTGTGCCAACGCGCACTGCTCGCTCAGATCAGCATTCACCACATAGGGCGCGGCCTGACGTACCCAATCATAGCGGCCATTACCTGCCTGAACCTCAGCATAATCTGCCAATAGTTTTTCGGTCATCGCAGCTTCTGGGTTTTGCTTGGCATAAGCCACAACTGTCTCAGGCATTTGTGCGCTAAGCGTCGAATTATATTTAAGATAATCAGGATAATGGCTTAACACGCTACCACTAGCGCGCATCTGTGCAGCATACAACTCTAAGCTGCTCACATCATTGCGCTGTGCAGCCTGTAACGCAGATAAAAACAGCTCATCGGAGGCATAGCTTGCGCCTGCCCCACTCGCCATCGCAGCAGCCAGTAGACGGCCTGACCAACGACCAATCCAACGTGTGTGAACAGACGGTTTTGTCATCAAAATACCCACAATCATCCTATGCAAAAAATTAAACTCAGCCAAAAATAAATGCGCAAGCAACTGGTCGGATCGTCACATTTTTAGGCGTATGTTTCAGTTAAAGATCTGTATTTTTTGCGCGCTGTGATGCTGCTGGGGCAAAAACACAGGCTCATACTGTCATATGATCGTTCGACTCCGCATTTACAGCGTGAGTTGGCGGATTTGCAGTATCAGCATTTGGCGGAGGTGATTAGTTCGTTGCATGTGCAGTTGGCGGGGAATCAGGTGATGGAGGTGGTGCTGGTGCAGGGCGTGGCGGCGACGTTGCAGCAGATTGCCGATCAGTTAATCACGTTAAAAGGTGTGGTGACAGGGCGCTTGCAGTTGCTGACGGCGGTGATGCCGCCAGTGTGCAGTCCAGTGGGTTCGGTTTTTTAAAACGATTGGCCGTGTTCAACGTCTATCGAGCCGTGTAAGATCGGGTCAGCATGACAAATACCGATCTAAACTAAACAGGACTCGATAAGATGAAAGCGATTGGGTGGTTTTTTCTGATTGTTTTTGGATTGATCGCTGTCCTCGCGGCTGGTCTTTCTTTGATGATGTATAAGGGTGGGATCGAAAGGGAAAAACGTATTGCTGGTATTCGGCAAGAAAACCTCGAATACAAGGAAAAAGTAGAGCGGTTATGTGTTTTTCCATCTGGATATGCACCGACAGTCAGTGGCAAAATATTCAACCTGACCCAGTATAATCTGGCGTTAAAATATACTATTTTTGACAATAAAAAAGATATCGTGTATCAGTCTTGGAATTATAGCATTATTGATAATCAATATAGACTAGAGTTTGCTGGATTACGGCCGAACGGTGTTCAATACGAAATTTTAGGTAATCAATGTTATATTGCTGATGTCATTTTACCACTCACATTTGATCATCAATCGCAAAAACTATCCATAGGTGGTACAGACTGGGAGTCAGGTCGAGACAGTGTTATACGTGATGATAGAGAGGATTTTTTCGCCTATATCTGCCTCAGAAAACGATGTGAAGGCCAACCACCCGTCTACGTACCCTTGACTAAAAGCGCCGATGCTGATTTTACAAAGCCATTGCCAAATAGAGAATTTTTTGAGGATAAGCGTTTTCCAGATATTATTTTTTATGCTGATTTTAATCGTACAGAAAAACGAAGTTCTGGTAAAGAATACAGTGACTATAGTGTTTATATGCAGCACAAATTTATAAAGCAGTCGGGTGGCAGATACTATAAATTAGAAATGCATCTTCCGAGTATTTTAGGATCACAAGGAAATCCATCTGTTTTTAATCATCCAGTTTTTTTGGAAAAAATTGAACTAAGCCAAAGATTTTACACGCAGTCGCACAGATTTGATGGATTTTCTTTTTATTTCAATGGAGGGAGTATTCACCCTGAGAGTTTTAGTACCAATGTGTTACCCATCATGACCGAATTTATGCAGGCAGTGCAAGCGTATCCACAGCAGTTCATATCGGATCGAGAGCCGCAATAAGCTGAGCTTGTGTACTGAGCCACCCACGCCACTTTTTCAACCGTACCCTACCCACCCATGCTATCATTATCGGTTGATTATTCCCCTACCGATTGACCGCCACGCCGACCCCATCAGCAGCCGACCCCAAACCCGCTGCATGATCGCGGCCACCGATGGCGATACAGGAACCATAGCATGACCGTTCAGCAGTTTGTGCCACAGACCGCAACCGAATCCGCCGCAGCCGAAGCCCTGATCACGCCTGCGCAACACGCCCATGCGGGAGCAGATGTCACCCCCAAGCGCCTGTATATCGAAACGCAAGGCTGCCAAATGAACGCCTATGACTCTGATCGGATGGCAGATCTACTCGGCGACTCGCATGGCTATGTACTGACCGATGATCCAGCGGATGCCGACGTGTTGCTGATGAACACCTGCTCCATCCGCGAAAAAGCCCAAGAAAAAGTCTTTAGTCAACTCGGTCGCTGGCGTGCGCTCAAAGACAAAAATCCCGAACTGATTATCGGCGTCGGTGGCTGCGTCGCTTCGCAAGAAGGCGAAGGCATTCAACAGCGTGCGCCGTATGTTGATATGGTGTTTGGCCCGCAGACCTTGCATCGTCTGCCGCAAATGCTCGACCAACATGAGCAAAACAAAGGCCAACATAAATCCAATAAAATCAGCCTCGTCGATATTTCATTTCCTGAAATCGAAAAATTCGACTTTTTGCCCGAACCCAAAGTCGAGGGCTATAAAGCCTTTGTGTCGATCATGGAAGGCTGTTCCAAATACTGCTCGTTTTGCGTCGTGCCGTACACACGCGGCGAAGAAGTATCACGGCCACTCGATGACGTGATTGCCGAAGTCGCTAGCCTTGCCGCCAAAGGCGTGCGCGAAATTACCCTACTCGGCCAAAACGTCAACGGCTATCGCGGAGAGACCTTTGATGGACAGATTTGTAACTTTGCTGAGTTGCTGCGTCTGGTCGCCAAAATCCCGAATATCGGTCGGATTCGCTACACCACCAGCCATCCGCTGGAATTTTCGGATGAACTGATTAACGTCTACGCCGAACTGCCGCAACTGGTGTCGCATTTGCACCTGCCGGTACAAAGCGGCTCGAATCCAGTCTTGGCAGCGATGAAGCGCAATCACCAAGTTGATATTTATATTGAAAAAATCGCCAAACTACGCCAAGTGCGGCCAGACTTGCATTTGTCCAGTGACTTTATTATTGGCTTCCCAAATGAAGGCGATGCCGAATTTGCCGAAACTTTGCAATTTATTAAAGATCTGGATTTTGATCATTCGTATAGCTTTATCTACTCCAAACGGCCGGGCACACCCGCGGCAGAGCTGCCAGACCCCACGCCAGAAGATGTGAAAAAACGACGTCTGTCTGATGTTAAAGCGGTGATTAAAGCCTCGACCATCGCCAAAACCAACGCGATGCTGGGGCAAACTGTGCGCGTGCTGGTCGAAAAAATCTCAGACCGAGATGATCGGATGCTTCTGGGCAGCGCGGATAACACCCGTTTGGTACAATTTATCGGCGATTCAACCCTGATTGGCCACTTCGTTGACGTCGAAGTGACTGACATTTTGAGTATGAATCTGGTACAAGGAGAATTGCTGCGCCACGAGCCAGTCTGACCCTAATCTTGCTTATCGAGGATTTTTCTTGACCGCATCTGTTAGCCGCACCCTTGAGTTCTCTGGTATCACACTAGAACGCCTGAAGTCGATGTTGGGCGCGTATAACGCCCATCTCAAGCTGATTGAACAAAGACTTGAGGTTAAAATCGCCCAACGTGGTGATACGTTTATGATTGAAGGCGAACTGGACGCTGTTGAACGCGCCGAAACTTTGCTGGAGCGTCTACATGCCGAAACCGCCGAAACCCGTAGCCTCACGCCCGAGCAGTTGCATTTATTGATTCAAGGCAGCCAAACCGAACGCGATTTCAGCACTGATGATACGGACGGTGACCTGAATGTCTGGCTGCAAACGCGCAAAGGCAAAATCCATCCACGTGGCGCAAATCAGCGCCGTTATGTGCAACGGATTTTGCAAAGCGATATTTCATTTGGGGTCGGGCCTGCTGGTACAGGCAAAACCTATCTGGCGGTTGCTGCCGCAGTTGATATGCTGGAACGCAACGAAATTCAGCGCATTTTATTGGTGCGTCCCGCAGTCGAAGCAGGTGAGAAGCTCGGCTTCTTACCGGGTGACCTGACCCAAAAAATCGACCCATACTTGCGCCCACTATATGATGCGCTGTACGAAATGCTTGGCTTTGAAAAAGTTGCCAAGATGATCGAACGGCAAATCATCGAAGTCGCACCACTGGCGTATATGCGTGGGCGCACACTCAATCATTCGTTTGTGATTTTGGATGAAGCGCAAAACACTACCCCTGAGCAAATGAAGATGTTTTTGACCCGCTTGGGCTTTGGCTCACGCGCGGTGATTACAGGCGATATTACACAGGTAGACTTGCCACGCGGCCATCAATCAGGCTTGTCACATGCGCTCAAAGTGCTAGAAAACATTGATGAAATCCACATTACTCGCTTCCACTCCCGCGATGTCGTTCGTCATCAGTTGGTGCAAAAAATCGTTGAAGCCTATGAAGGCTGGGATGATAGCCAACAGCGTCTATCCGCCGAAGCCAAACGAGAGCGACAAGCCAGACAACACGCCGCCATGCATGCCAATGATCAGGCTGCCGACTCACAACATGCAGCGGAATAATCTCTGATGGCGACGCACTCCCCCACGCTGACGGTCGATGTTGATTGGGCAGAAGATCTCACAACATTTGCCGTTGAGTCTGTGGACATTCAGCATTGGGTACACACCGTGTTAGATCATCTACAAGTCACGCCACCGTGCGAGTTGAGTATTCGGATGGTGAGTCTGTCCGAAAGCCAGCAGCTTAATCATGACTATCGCGGCAAGGACAAGCCAACCAACGTGCTGTCGTTTCCCAGCGAAATGCCCGATGAAATGGTGACGATGTTGGGCTATCTGCCTTTGGGCGATTTGGTGATTTGTGTTGATGTGGTCGCACAAGAGGCCACCGAACAAGCAAAATCGCCGCAACACCATCTGACGCATTTGGTGGTTCATGGCGTCTTGCATCTGCTGGGCTATGACCACGAAACCTGTGAAGCCGATGCAGAGGAAATGGAAGCACTAGAGGTGGAGATTCTGGCGAAATTGGGGGTTGGTAATCCGTATTGAGGTGCTGGCCGTAAGCACCTTCACTCCGGAAAAAACCCCTGATCCAAAATCTGCTCAGGTGTCCACGTACAGCTATCAGGGAAGGTATCGAGTCCCGTCTCATTCATCGCAACGCTGACCGCTCTGCCCCAAACCAAATCTATCCATTCAGCATTACTGAGCAAGGGCTTTAGACTTGGCGTGTCATTAATCTCATACACGATCTCTTTACGCTGCACTCGGATGGTCTTTTCCCAACTCGAACCCCTGCGTGCAGGTTGATATTGCCATTTGAGCAAGTGTGCCAATAAAACGGCCATGCGGCTTGCCAGTTCGCGCTTTTCACTCTTACCCACGCTCTCGATCTCCTCAGCGATATGCTCCAAGTCGAGCAGATCAAAACGTCCAGCACGAATTAAATTTGCTTGCTCATTTGCCCATGCCACGATGTCTTGTTCGTATGAAACGCCCATTTTTGATGCTCCAACTGTTGGACTGGCCTGTGTTAAAAACCCCTCGTCACCCAGAGTATAAACCATCGTGCGGGCTGATGATGATGCAGTGGGAGATTTTCGGGTGTGGCTCGCAGCATGTGTACGCTGCGCTAATCGCGCCTACGCGGGCTAGGAAAAATAAACTCAAGGAGTGCAAGCCACAGCCACAAAAACAACCACAAACCTATAGTCAATTTTAAGGAAAAAATTGCGCGCTCTGGAGAGAACTCATTACCCATTAAGTCCTGTACCGTCACAAACAAGAAAAAAAGCACTGCGATCAAAAAAGCTTTGACGAAGCAAGTGAGGTAAGGGTGTTTTTCTGCCTGATAATTGGCAATAAACACCGCGATTATAATGGCAGCTAACTCATCCATACTCAGTCCTATTTTGCATGTGCTGACCTGACCGATCTTGAACCTGCCTGATTGAGCATGAATTGATTCATAAATATAACTGCACCAGCAGGAGCCATTATGGTGCTGGGACTCAGGACTGAAGGTGGAACGACCATTGCCCCATTGGCTAAAGCTGTACCATACACACCAGTACCCGCACCAACCCCTGCCACAATTAAGTTCTGCTGAACATTAAAGGTAGTCCGCGTAGGATGCGCTATGCGCACCACTTATTGACGGGTGACAATAAATACGCCGTTGACCACCAAACCGCAGCATTTGCCGAGCCACACACGACCCAGCAAACACCACAGATCACCCTAGCTCAATCCATCAGCAAAACGTCAACTGACCAAAACAATTGGGCACATCAGGGTTGGCTGGCATGACACTCGCCGACAACGTTTTACCACGCTCCGCCATCACACCATAGGTTTTTTGCTTAATGCTGCTGACAAACACCCATTCAGCGCTCACTTTTTCGGTATCAAACGTCACTAACATAAAGCCCCGATCGGACAAGTTGGTATATTTCAGACCACCAACCAACTGTGGCACACCAAACTCAGCCTCCAGCACTTTTTGTGGTGTATCCAACTTCAGATACTCCTCTAAACCAGGTGAACTCACACTTGGCGTCGCAAACTCTACTCCAATATTCGCCATTGCCAGTGCGTCAGTGATATCAATGTTCGTCGCGCTACCTTCAGCCATTAATGGCAAACCTAACTGATTCGCCCATGCATTATGCGTATCACCTGCCAAGACCACTAATTTCACCTTGTTTTTGACTGCCTCGGCCAACACCAAGCGACGCTCCACCTCATAACCATCCCACGCATCGAGGTTATACGGGATGTTGGGCAGGCGCAGTTGTGCCATTTTTTCAGGGGTTAAACGCTGCACATTCTCTTGCAAAAACTGCAAATTTTCAGGAGTGAGACGTTGAATATTCGCCTGCAAAAACTGTAATTCGGCAGCGGTCAAGGTCGGATCACCTGCTTCCGCACGGCCAGCCAACTGAGCCAACTGAGCCAACTGAGCCAAAGCACCCAATTCAGCATAGTCACCAACGCTCATCTGTTGCGTTGCAACGGCGGCAGGCAGATACATTCTGCCCATAAGGATTTGTTGTCCGAGCACATGCCATGTGGCAGGCTTTTTAAACTCCTCAAACAACCAATCACGCTGAGTTTTACCCAACAAGGTGCGTGTTGGATCAGCCATCGCCGCCATAAATGCCTGCTGCTGTTCAGCAGAAAACGGCAAGAAGGCTTTAATATCAATCTGCTTACTACGCGCAATCACCCGCGTGTCTAACATGGACAGATTGACCAAATCACCCCATTGAAAGCTCCGCGCCAACTCCAACATGCCATCTTGAATCACAGGACGAATCGGCATCCACTCTGCATAGGCTTGAATCGCAGCTTGCTGACGTGTAGCAAAACTGCCTTCTGTGGCAGGATCATGGTTTTCCGCACCGTCTTGCCAAGTGTCATTGGCGACCTCATGATCATCCCACACGCAGATAAACGGTAGCTTGGCATGTAACGCCTGCAAGTCCTCATCACCCCGATATTGTGCATAACGGGTTCGGTAGTCAGCCAGACTTAAAATTTCGTGGGCAGGCTCAACCTGACGACCTAACTGTGCCGCATCTTCGGATGCATAAGCAGGGATAGTCTGGCCATTTTCATCCAATGTGGTGCGGCCGTATTCGTAGATATAATCGCCCAGATGCACGACGGCATCCAGATCGTTACGCTTGGCTGCTTCTGCATAGGCATGAAAGTACCCAGCAGCATAATTTGAGCATGAAAAAACTGCCAGTTTCACACGATCAACTGCCCCTTCAGGTAAGGTTTTGGTTGTGCCGACTGGTGAAAAAATTTCCCCAACACGAAACCGATAAAAATACGTGGTATCGGGGGCTAATCC
>JAYXXU010000045.1:0-15722 GCA_036019135.1 Pseudomonadota bacterium
TTCTGCTCGGTTGGTGCGGCTTTTGCCTTTATCATAAAAGCCAGCAACCGCATGGTATTGCACCGCCCGATCTGGGGTGACTGGCGCAGGGAAAGTGAATAACTTGCCGTCGTAATAGCGTTGATTGCTAAAATGAATCAAACTCTCAAAACGACTTCGATAATGCCAATTCAAAATCCGCTCGGGCAATTGCGCCGCCAAACACTCATCTAAAATACTTTCGAGATCTTCGGTTTGCTCTACTTCCTCAAACTCATCCTCCACCTCGACTCGCCCAAAAAAGCTGGTCGGTGGCATTTGTTTATTGTCTCCGACGATAATCGATTGCTTGCCACGCGCCAATGCACCAATCGCATCCCAGACTGGAATTTGGGATGCCTCATCAAAAATCACCACATCGAACGGAGTTTGATCAGCGGCCAAATATTGCGCGACCGATAATGGACTCATCAATACACAGGGTTTTAATGCTGGCCAAAGGTTTGGGGTTTGCTTGAGCAATTCGCGGACAGGAATATGGCGGCGCTTTTTGGCCAGCTCACGATTCAGCACTCGCCATTCGGATTGTAATGTCGGGTCAGTTGGATCAGGTAATGGACACCGCGCATGGATTTGTTGTATCGCCAATTGCATATGTCTTTGATCAACCTGTTGAAAATCTTGGATCAATTGTTGATGCAAACTGGCATTAAAACGCGCCAAATCAGGCGCACGCTGTAAAAAATGTTCTAACCAGTCTTGCTTAAGATTGAGTGCGACCACCTGCTGAAGCTGCTGTGGCCGAATGCCTGCCTGCTCCAGTGCAATCACCATGGGAGTCAACCCCAACTGGACAGCTTGGTAGCGAACCGATTGATAATTTAACCCTGCACGCCAGTGCTGACGCTGATCTAATAAGCGCTGCATCCGCTGCAGAATCATGGTCAAGGGTTGATCTGCGCGATGGCAATCAGGTGCTTCAAGCAATACATCGTTACCCAACTGCTGCCAAAGCTGTTGGAGTGGCTCCCATGCTGCATGTAATGACTGTTCACCTTCGGCGGCCAAAACTGTGACATGCTGTAACAGTCGTTCAGGGTCAAACCCCAACTGATCAGCCAAATACTGCAAGGTATGCCATGCTTGTACTGCCGATTGTAAAGCCAACCAGTCAGAGCTAAGTCCTTGCCAATCCGTGTTTAGGTGCTGCGCATAACCTTGCGTCAATCGGTCAAAATCTGCTTGTTGCTGATGGATTTGCTGCAAAATCTGTACATCTTGCCAGACCTGATCGCGGCGTAAGCGCTGACCTTGCACGCTGTAGGTTGCCACCACACCACGCAACTGAAACATCGCAAACCACGACCAAGGCCACAGTTTGGCACTGGCTTCGCGGAATCTCTGCTGAATCATCGCGAGTTGCGGATAAATCTCTGGCTGATAATGGGCATGCAACTTGGCTTGATTGGCTTGAATATCCAGGGCCAACTGCTGAACCTGATCAAACTGCCCCAGATCTGGTAAATGAACCAGCTGTGTCATCCGCTGACACATCAGCGCCCCATGTGCCTGTCTAAACAAATAAATTTGCTTGACGATATGTACCTGTTGCGTCAACTCTGCCCATGTCTTGGCTGCTTGCAAACCCAAATGGGCAAACTGCCGCTGCAAGACCTGTTGTAGCTCGCCCAACAGCTTTGGCCATGTTTGCAACTGCGTAATGTATTGATTTTGCCAAATCGGTGACCAGACTTGCTGGCCATCAGTAGCAAAACCGCTCAGCGGATGCTGCTGAAGCGGCCAAATCGGCTGAATCAAGACAGCCAACTGATCTGCCAACCGCAAGCAAGCTTGCACGCCCTGTTGATCCAAATGCATCACATCGATTGCGGGCAAGGCGATACGCGGCTGATCTTGCTGGCCAATCTGTACCGACATCGCATGATAGGCACTCCAGCCAATCGGATGCTGCTGATGCAATTGCGCCACGTAGGTATTTAACTGCTGCCGATCTGACATCAACGCATCTGAGACCTGTTGCCACACCTGTGACATCTGATCGGTCTGCGTTCCTTCTGATTCAGAGGTACTGGCTGTTAGGCGTTCACGAAACTGATCCAATACGACCATTTTTTGGGCTTTGGCTGAATGTAGTTGTAGACACAGTGTCCCCAAACCAATTTGGCTGAGCCGACGATGTACCACATCCAATGCCGCCATCTTTTCAGAGACGAACAATACCCGCTGACCATCTGCCAGACATTGTGCAATCATGTTGGTGATGGTTTGTGATTTGCCCGTACCTGGCGGTCCTGATAGCACAAAGTGTCGCCCCTCCGTTGCTGCCATCACTGCTGCCAATTGTGAAGAATCCGCTGACAATGGTGTGAACACACGGGTGGGTGAATAGACTTGATCCAACTGGCGCGGATCAGGAAACGCCGCTTGCGACATAAAGCGCTCGCGTGGACTATCAATCAAATGACGTACAACAGGATGCTGTCGCAGATCATCTAGACGCTCTGACAAATCACGCCACATCAAATATTTGGCAAATGAAAACAACCCCAAAGCACAATCATCGACCACTTCCCAGCCCGACTGGCCAAGGATCGCTTCACGCACACGATGCAGTACCAAAGCAACATCCACCCCTGATTCGTCCATTGGGATAGGATCAACGCCTGCAATCTGCACATCAAAATCTTGTTTGAGCATTTGTAGCAGGGTTTCGTTAAAGCGTGGCTCTTCATCAAAAATTTGGATGCTAAACCCCGCACGTGCCGACTCCCGATTTAAACGTATTGGAATCAATAACAAAGGCGCACGATAGACCCGTTCGGCTTTGGCATGTTCCCGCCACTCCAAAAATCCCATCGCCAAAAACAACGTATTTGCACCGCCTTCTTCTTGGGCAGTACGCGCCTCTCTAAATAACTCAACCAAGTGGTGTGTCAGGGCGGTCTCATCCAACAATGCATACAATCGTTGTTGCTTCAGGTTTTCACGGGCATATTGCGCACGCCATTGCTGCTCATCGGTACGTTGTAAGTCCACCTGCTCAAGCTGTTGATGACTGCAAAACCGAAACACTTGACCCGCCGCCAACGCGTCTTCTAAGCCTGCGATTTGATCTGCGGGGCAAAACAACGGAATACTGGTGCGACTGTCTTTAAAATTGAGCAAGCGATTGCGTAAGCTCAGATCCAATAAGCGCCGTAACCATTGATCGACACGGGTTTTGGCCGTCACGATGGGCATGTCTGCGACAGGTGTAAACAGCCGATCTTCGGTCGTGATGCTGGCTGGTGCATCGGTCTGCGCCATCGGATCAATGACAGAAGCTAGGTTGAATGCCAACGGGCGAATCCCACGACGGCGGGCTTCAGGCAGGTCAATCGCCGCAATAAAATCATGCTCATCATTCATCTGGCTACGGGCTGCCAAAATCGCCGCTTCTAAGGTCGGATGGGATTGAGTCAATACTGTGCTTTCAAGCACCAAAAAATTACCAATATCAACTCGTTTACGCAGCGCTTGTAAATCATCCAGCAGTACATCGACGCAGGGGGACTCCACTGTCCAAACCCCCACATACGCATGACCTTGGCTCAATAAAAGTTGGGCATGGAGACCTGCTTGCTCAAACAAAGCCGCCAACAGCAAACTACTGTCCAAACAGCAGGCCAATCGCTCAGCCATGATCTGATGTGGCAGACGGATTTTTTGACCACGTGCCACAAAGCTTGCAGGATTAGGCACATATTGTAGTTGCAACGCAGCAACCTGCTGCCATATTGCAGTAATTTGTTGGCGTACGGCTTGTCGATCCCGTGACTGATAGCCCGATAACCCTGACCCACCTTGCTGTTGCAGTTGTTGTGCTGCTTGATGTAGCAGTTGTGCCACCACACGATGATTCGGCTGCACATAAGCCGCAAGTAGCTCCAGAGGATTACGTTCGCCACCCCAGATATCAGCAGGCAAAAGATCCAGTGGATAATGTTGTATTGTCACCTCACGCTGTTGTGCAGCATCACGCCAGACCAAGCGCCACTGCCCTCTAATCGGCTCGGCCAACGCCAAAAAATACTGCGGATTTAGGGTAATAGTCGGTAATTGAATGGTCATAGTCTCTTGACTGACCAAGGCGGGCAACACAATCTCAATCGGCTCGCAACACGGTGGTTCGGTCGATAAATGTAAGCGGCCACCATCAGCCATAGAGACGCTGCTTTGAAGCTGTAGCTGTCGAATCAGAGGAATATGGTTTTGTTGGCTAGCCAGATTCAAGGTCTGGCAATACTCAAACGTGATGGTAGACAATGGCGATTCGGGGCGAGACAGCGCACGATTTTGATGTAATTTAGGTGGGGTGAACACAGGTGTCTTAGGTGACTCTGGTATGCTCATAAACTGTCCTGTGCAACAACGAAGCAATTAGCGGTCATTAAAATGCCAACTGTGTCACACTTTTAAGCCGCCCTCTAGTACAGGCGGATGTACAGCACAAATGACAAACCAGACGGTTTTAGCATACAACAAGACCTAAATCGAGAAGATCGAACCATTTCACATTTTTTAGGCCAAATCTATGGATTTTTTAAAATTTTTGGCATTAATTTTTGCAAATGCTCGACATCTTGACGACGCTGCTCCGCCAAGGTATGTACATATAGACGCGTGGTTTTGGGGTCAGAATGACCCAGTTCATCCTGTGTGGTCTCCAGTGACGCCCCCGCCAACAAGCGGTGAGTTGCATTGGTATGCCTGAGCCAATGGGTCGAGAGCTGTTGGAGTGTTTGCGCCATCTGCGGATCAGGGCATTCCGCTGCGGCTTGTGTACCAATCTGCTGAATCACCAAGCCAATTGCGCGCGCAGTCAGAAAACGCAAGCCCGATTGTTGCGATAGCGCTGCCACCACTGGTATTTGTTCATTCGGCTGTGGCTCAGGCGAAAGACAACCCAACCATGTACGATAGATCGCTAACTCGGCCATCACATCCGCATGAATGGTGATCTCACGACATTTACGCCCCTTGCCCACGACTTGCAGTATCCAGCCATCCGATTGTCGTCTAAAATCAGCCATACGGGCACGGGCAACCTCATCACGGCGTAAACCTGTCTGATATAACAATAAAATCAACCAACGATCCCGCATAAACCGTGCATCGCTCAATGCAGTATGCCGAGGACGTGCATTAATCCAACGCCAAAGCCACTGCCACTCCTCCAGATTCAAAAACCGCTGTGGTAACACTTGCTGAGCCTGTTGCATCGCAGGGCGTTGACTGAGTCGTACCAGATTACGGGCAATGTAACCCGCCTGATGCAGATAATCGAATAATAATCCCAAGACGCGCCGCGTATAATCTAAAGAGCTGGCTGACAAGCCCCCAATTAATAGTTGCGTTTGAAGCAATGCTTGACCTTGCTTTGGCTTACGCGGCCGTAACCAATGCGCGGGTGGATACTGCAAATGCCGATAGTAACGGTGCAAGTCATCTAGATGCATCTGTTGCAGGCCAAGCGATTGCTCTGCTAGCCAAACCAATAAACGCTGAGATTCACGCTGATAGGCATCATAGGTATGCGACGAACGGGTTGCGCGTACAGTCAGCCAGATCGCTACCGCTTGAGCATCGTCAGACGTGGCTGAAAACAAGCCATGTGCCACCGAATCGGCTGTCTGCGCAATGGGCATCGGATGACGCAGATCAGTATCACTCACAAACTATGCAACCCACAGCTATCCAACTCACTAAAGCCTCAACCGCCTTCAAAACCTAGGCGCTAAAGCGGCAGATCATACACGGGTTTACCCCCTTTACAGTACCCCTTGCTGAATCATCGCATCGGCCACTTGTACAAACCCAGCAATATTAGCACCTGCTGCATAACTGACGGTGTGATCTTGACGCAGTCCATAGCGTAAGCATGAGTCATGAATCTGATACATAATTGCACGCAACTTATGATCTACCTCATCGCGTGACCAAAACTGCCGCATGGCGTTTTGTGACATCTCCAACCCCGAAGTTGCAACGCCCCCTGCATTACTGGCCTTACCAGGTGCGTACAAAATCTGTGCCTGCTCGAACAGACTGATCGCCTCATTGGTACACGGCATATTTGCCCCTTCAGCCACACATTGCACGCCATTGGCTAACAGCGTTTTGGCATCATCAGCATGCAATTCATTCTGGGTTGCACACGGCAAAGCAACATCTGTTGGAATATGCCAAGGAGTCTGGTTGGCAATATATTCAGCACCCACAGCCGCTGCAAAATCACTAATCCGCAGGCGCTGAATATTTTTAATGTCCTTAAGCTGTTGTAATGTCTCTGGCGTAAAACCGTCTTTTAGATAGGCCGTCCCATTCGAATCAGATGCTGTCAATACGATTGCGCCATCCAACATCGCTCTCTCAATCGCATGTTGCGCGACATTGCCCGAACCCGACACCAACACCCGTAATCCCTCAAATGGGATATTGGCATGCTTGAGCATATTTTGGGCAAAATACACCAGCCCATAGCCTGTCGCCTCTGTCCGCAGCAATGACCCGCCAAAACTTAAACCTTTGCCTGTGAACACACAACCCGTATCGTTGGATAGTTTTTTCATCATGCCAGTCATATAGCCAACTTCGCGCGCGCCCACGCCAATATCCCCTGCGGGCACATCAACATTCGCACCGATATGCCGATACAACTCAGTCATAAACGCTTGGCAAAAGCGCATAATTTCTTCATCACTACGGCCGCGTGGATCAAAATTCGACCCACCTTTACCTGAGCCCATTGGCAAGGTGGTCAGCGCATTTTTAAAGGTTTGCTCAAAGGCCAAAAAACGCAAAATCGATGAGTTCACCGTTGGGTGAAAACGCATACCGCCTTTATACGGACCTAAGGCATTGCTATGCTGAATGCGATAACCCCGATGGACTTGGACTTGCTCGGCATCATCAATCCATGCCACCCGAAAACTGATCATCCGATCAGGCTCAACCAAACGCTCCAGTACAGCGTGTTTTTTATAGTGTGGGTTTTGCTCCAAAAATGGCCATAAGGTCATCATGACTTCGCTAACGGATTGGTTAAATTCGGGCAAATAGGGATTGCGGGTTTTTACGTATTCCAAAAACTCTTGTAAAGATTGGCAAGGCATTACAACGCACTCAAATCATCTGTATTGCCTTAGTTCTAGCATCAAAATCCTGTGATCTGGGCAAAATTTTGCTTTTTTCACTGGGTTCATACATAAGCTGTACGATTGACGGGTTTTGGTTGGTTGTTTTTTGGGAGATTATTTGCTTAGGCTATTTTTAAGCCATTATGTATTTCAGCCTATCCAACCTTAAATACTCTTGGATGTCGAGGTTGCAAGCTGCATTGTTACTTTCAATTGATCCGTTTTTCTTTGGTACGCGCACTTGCTGCCTTAGTCACCAAACTGATAAGCACACCACCCATAACTCAGAAAATTCCATATACAGCATACGTTTAACACGCTTGCTTTCGTTTTCAGATCCGATATGATCGGCAGCACTTTACCCATCCATCAACTTGTGAGTTTCAGCATCATGAGTCAAGCGTGTCTCAGTTGTGGCGCGTGTTGTGCGAATTTTCGTGTATCTTTTTATTGGTCAGAAACAGACGAGCATCCCGCTGGTCATGTCCCTGCTGAGTTGACCGTACCAATTTCCCCTTATCATGTCGCCATGCACGGCACACAACTACCCGAGCCACGTTGTGTGGCATTAACAGGGCAGATTGGGCAGTGTGTCAGTTGCAGTATTTACGCGTTGCGTTCCAGTACCTGCCGCGAGTTCGAAGCAGGCGATGCGCGTTGTAATCAAGCACGCGCGCGCTACAACCTCATCCCCATACAACCAGATGATGATGATCCTGATTCGCCACAACCATTCCCATCAGCGGCTTAGCAACTCAAAGCGTTAGCGCACAAATCCCATGCCGCGTGCGCCATCGCCTTTGAGTTTAACCTCTTGTTCCAAATGATCCAGCACCGCGTTGACATCAACAAATGGATGAAAACGCGACTGCCGTACAATGACTGCAAAATCACCCACTGTTAATCGATTCAAACTGGCCAAACGCTGTTGCACCGCCGTCGGATCGACCAACAAGTCCAATTGGGCACAGACTCGCTGCAATAACTGCAAGCGCTGCGGCAACCCCAAATATTGAAACTCAATCTTAAAATCAAATCGCCGCAAGGCAGCTTGATCTAGATCATGCAGGCGATTGGTTGATGCAATCAAAATCCCTGCAAACGATTCCATTTGCACCAACAACTCATTGACGGTAGACACCTCCCATGACTGTTGAGCTTGATTACGATCTTTTAAAAAACCATCGACTTCATCAATTAGTAAAATTGCTGATTGCTGCTCCGCATCGGCAAATGCCTGTGCGAGATTTTGCTCTGTCCCACCCAGCCAGCGTGACAATAAGTCTGAGCCACGTTTGACCAATAAGGGTTTATCCAAGCGCTCGGCCAGCCAACGCGCAAACGCCGTTTTGCCCGTACCCGCAGCGCCATACAGACACAAACGGCCTGAAGCATGCTTGGCCAGCCCACTGGCAATTTGCTCTACCGAGACATCCGTTTTGAGCAAAGCAGGATCATAGTATTCGGGCAATTGGTTGGGATCTTGTTTAACCAGTGGCCGATGACCTTGTGCTTTTAAGGTACTGGAGACCAAATGCTCAATCGCATACTCCATCACAATCGAGGCATCTTGCTGATGGATCACCTGCGCCACCTGATGCGCCCGCGCCAATACCGCAGGCGATAGCGCTTCTGCACTGGCCAAGCGATTTTGACTGTCACGGCTCAACTGCTCACCACACAACTGCTCAATCATGTGCAGACGCTGTTTTTTGGGTGGAATCGGCATTTCGATGACCAAATCAAAGCGCCGTACAAAGGCAGGATCCAGCTCATCGGCATTCGACACCCAAAACGCGGGTACAGGGTTGGTTTCGAGCATCCGATTGATCCATGCCTTGCGGCTTTGGGCGGTACTCTGCAAACCCGATGACATGGCCGTATCGTTGAATACGTCTTCAATTTCATCAAAAATCAGTAAGGCTTGCTTTTGGGCAAATACACTCTGCGCTGCCCGATAAGCACGCAAACGCTGCATCGCATCGACAGGATCACCATCCTCATCTTCGCTAGCAATCTCAAACAAGGGCGTTGCCAATGCTGCCGCCAAGACCCGCACCAACTGGCTTTTGCCTGTACCTGCTGCCCCATGAATAAAAATATTCACACCGACCTGATGCTGCTGTAACACTTGGCGCAAATACGGTAGCAACAGATCTAGACTGGGCTGAATATGCGGATAATCCACCAAGCCCAGATTCGGCGGACTGGTCGGCAAAATCGTATCACGCAACAGATGAATCGGATCATCATTATTAGACAGCAGATGATCGGCAAAATGCCCAGATAACAACTCTAGCTTATTACGCAGGCTATAACTACCTTGCCGATCCACCATCAACAGCCCAGAGCGTACCAATCGACTCTGCGGATCAAGTGCCGCGCGCACCTCGGCATGTGGCACGTTCAAGATCACGGACAACACTTGGGCAGTTTTGGCAGAAGTCAGCAAACCCAAATAATCCGAAGCGTCATCCAATGAGCGCTCAGTATGAATCAGCGCTGCAAAGGCCAATAGCGCCCCCTCTAGTGGCGATAAGCCCACCAGCTCCGAAAGTTGTGCAATGTTATGCGCCAATTCGGCAGGAATAGTCTCCGATGCTTGCGCCTGCGCTTGTTCAGTCTCTTGATATAATTGTCTGAGTCGTGAGACGGCATCGGCTGCTTGGTAGTCCTGATTGATCCAATCTGCGGAAAACCCAAGCTGCTGAGCCAATAGCTCATGATGAAAACCATGCTCATGTACAAACCCGCGATAACCACCCAGCAGAATAAACATCCGCAAGATCCAGAGTTTGACAATCGGGTAAAGTTGATCAAGCAACAGTGTGTCAGATGTTTCTAAATTGTGCATTGGGGTGAGCAGAGTCTCTAGTTGGAGAACAGGTGGCAGAAAATCGCCAGATATTAACAGGTTTCGGACAGATAGGTGCTATAGTCGGCGCAAGTTTCACTGGTTTTGCTCATCGTTTTACCATGTCCATGCACTTGTCACCGATCATTCCAGCACCGCCACATGACACATCCGCCCTGTCCGCCCAAAATGACCAACAGGCCATCTTGATTTGGTTAGATGCCCGTGCGACACGCTCTATTCACACCCAAGTGTCGTATCGCAAAGAAGCCGTTCGGTTCGTGCTATTCATCACACAAGAATTGGGCTTGGCAGGTTTGGCGCAGGTCAAAGTCGAACATATCCAACAGTACCTACAACACTTGGCACAGCCGCCCGCCCATTGGCTGATTGATACGACAATTCCTGCCCAACAGCGTCCCGCCACCCAACGCCTCAAAAAACCATTATCCGCCAGCTCAATTGCCTATGCACGCTTGGTCATCAACAGTCTCTATCGCTATCTACAGGATGCAGGCCATCTCAAACATAATCCTGTCAGCCTATCCAGCCAGCCTATCAACAACGTGACCGATATGGCCGAAAAAGCCCTCGAACCCGCAGCGTGGCTGTTCTTATGGCAGTGGCTCATTGATCAAGAGCAACAGGCACGTACCATCAGTCAATATCGTCTGGCCGTGCGCAATCGTTGGCTCTGCACCTTGCTCTATCACACAGGTTTACGCCGCTCATCCATTGCCGCAGGTCGAATGAGTGGCCTTGCCCGTCGTGAGGGTAAATGGTCATTGTATGTGCCAATCAAAGGCGGGCGACAACACATGGTGGTGATGCATCCGCATTTGCTCGAAGAACTCAAACGCTATCGCTTAGCATTTGGGCTATCTGCACTACCTGCACCGAACGAAGATCAACCGCTGATCAGCAATATCAGACAACTCGGCCAGCCCGTGTTGGCACGCAATATTGGTGCTGATTTTGAAAAATTTACCCAAGCGGCAGCCGCTACCTGTGATGATCCTTATCTGGCTGAACAGATCCGCCACCTCACTGCGCATGGCCTGCGGCACACCCATGCCACACATAGTCTGATGGCAGGCGCACGCTTAGAAGCGGTGCAAAATAGCCTTGCACATCGAAGCATTGCCACCACCTCCATCTATGCTCGAGCATCGTTAGCCATGCGTGAACAACATGCCGATCAACTGGCGCAGTTTTGGCAACAGCTCCAGCCTTAATACCTGTTCTTTGGCACGCTGTTATCTCCATCAAGGCTTTGCTAAGATTGTTATTGCTATCCGCCAACCCCCATCACTCATCCATGATCGCCTGTCCCTGCCAGTCTGGCCAACACTACGCACAATGCTGCCAGCCTTTGCATCAAGGCACACGAGCCGAACACGCCGAACACCTGATGCGCTCACGCTATAGCGCATACAGCATGGGACGGATTGATTATATTGTGGCAACCACACTCCCCATACAACAAGCCCACTTGGCGCGCGAAGCGATTGAGCAATGGAGTCAATCTAGCCAATGGCAAGGGCTGACCGTGCATCAGCATCAACTTGGCCATGACGCAGATCATGCGTGGGTTGAATTTACGGCACACTGGCAAGACAGCAGCGGTCAACACCAACACCGCGAGCGCTCCGCATTCGTACGGGTCGATGGACAGTGGTATTTTATTGATCCGAATCATCCACTGCACACAGGCCGCAATGATCCGTGTCCGTGCGGTCGGCCAGCCAAATTCAAAAAATGCTGTGCCAACATGCAATAGATACAGGCTGCCCAGCATATGGCTGAGCAAGCTTGCTTATTTTTCGTCGGCGGCTGCAAGCTCTGCATTGACATAGCTTTCAATCATACGACAAGTGCCACGTACCGCTTCGTCAAAACTGATATTGGCATTCGGTAGAATCAAATGTCGAATCACCAAAAAAATCGCGCCATTGATGCAAACATAGATCATGGTTGCCATGTTGTCTAAACGCAGATATTTAGGATGATGCATCACATAGCGCATCACAATCTCAACCAACGCGCTCTCAACCTGTTGGGCATATTTGGCATAATCGAACTGCCCTGCATATTGCACACACTTGAGATAGCGCGCATCATTGCGCTGCAATAACTCACTAAACTTGTATAACATCAACTGAATCACGTCATGCAGATCCAACTGTATGATCTCAGGAGTCAACTCCTGTAACATCTGTAAGACTTCATCAATAAAATGCTGATTCATGGCGCGATAAATCGCATCTTTATTTTCAAAATACTCATACAGCGATCCAATCCCAATCCCCGCAATTTCGGCGACTTGTCGAGTGGTTGTGCCTTCGGTACCATGCCTTGCAACCGATATAAACCCTGCCTCAATGATAGTCTCTACCGTCACTTTTGCGCGTTTTTGCTGTGGTTTTCTGGCCATAACATACCCGAACCGAATCCGAACACAAGATCGGATTACAGTGACGGATCAAACCAAAGGGGTCAATTGCCAATTCGATCAAGCCCGCTGACGAATCTGTCCAGTCCACCCAAAGCCAAGTAGATCAGACCAAAGCCATCAGGTAATCAACCGCCTACGCGACTGATGTGATCGACGAATCATCTGGTATGACCTGCACCCGAAATGACTCATCCGCTTGCGCCAACATCTCAATCTGTACTGGCAAGAACCGCTGAATCATCATCGCTTGGGTACGCGTATGCTCACTGATTACTCGACAACTGTATTCACCACCAACGCCGAGTGCGAGTGGCAACAACAGTTGATCAGCCAGATACTCATCGACCGCACCAGCATGATGTAAGTAGCGTTTCACCTGACCCGCCAGACGTTTGGCAACTTGTTCGGCGGTGCGCCCCATTTCACCCAAGATGCTAAACACCTCGGTATGCTGTGCGCTGACCACTTCGACCAGTGCAGTATTGCCCTGCCCACAGCCCGCCACATCTAACAAACCACTGTCTTGAATCGTCAGTAGCTGCTTAAGTGTCGCCAGTTCACGTTCGGCAATATGCTGTTCTAGACGCTGCACACCCGCGTAGGCATTGACCGCAATCAATTCACCACGATCAAGCAGATGTAAAGCTTTACGCTGCTGCCACGGCTGAATCTCGGCTTCGATAATCCCACCACCCACGGGGAAAAACCCTGCTTTTAGACAGTTAAACTTGACCGCAATACCCAGCTTGGCCAGCACTGGCAAAAATCCATGCTGAATAAAATCAGCGGTCGGTGCCATTGGGTTATGTGTGCCGCCTTCTAGACGTAGTGTGCTGGGTTGGTCGTGCATCATTAGCACTGGCAGTAGGGTTTGCAGTACCAGCATCGTGCTACCCGCCGAACCAATCGCAAAATGATAATGCCCCGCCTGTACAGTATGTGGGGTGAAGCGCAGTTCGGTACTGTGCAGCTGATCGCCTTCGACTACAGCATGACCGATTTGTTTGGCGGCTTGTACACAGACCAAGTGCTGTCGCATCAAGCCCGCTTTTTTACGCCCAGCGCGTATATTGGTCAGGTGAAAGGCTTGGCCTGTCAATAATGATAGACTTAACGCGGTGCGCAAAATCTGCCCGCCGCCTTCGCCGACTGAACCATCGATTTGAATCATGTTTTTTCTCCATATATGGTGGACACGACGGGATTCGAACCCGCAGCAAGAGACCAACCACCGTTTTTAGTCGCGTGGCCGAGAAACATCATTGGAAACGCGCGCCAGTGGTAGACCCTTCATTCAGAGCCAGCACCTGAGCTTGCAGGCAAGCACTGCTTTGACGCAGGCGCAAGGCAACCATACCGATGAACCCGCTTAACTGATCTCCCTGATTTTACGCAGACCGCCCCACTAATCATCGTTTTCGGCGGTGTCGCCCCCTGTATGACAGCGTGCCCAAGTATTGTTTATCCTAAAAAATGCACTATTGCGCCCCGTGATGATACCGACTCTCAGAAGTACCCACCTTCAGCCTCCTGCCAAACATGATAACCCTCTAGCTCATCTTCACTAACGTGGCCGTGTTGAATCCGCCGCAACCCCCACGCAGACAAAGTTTGATAGCTAATCGGCAAATGCCCCATGCCTAACTCAGCTCCAAGGTCATCCCGTCCAGCGATCCAAAGCATTGTTTGGTCAATTTCATCTGGAAAGTCGTCCAGTAAATTGCTGTACATCCGAATGTGCGCACCATGACTATCCAACTTCAATACCTTTAACACTTTAAGTTGGCGACTCTCTTGCGGAACGACATACAAGCTGCCCTCTCTTAACTCGATGGCATCCAAACTCAATGGTATAAAATCTGTGTAATTCATAATATCCATACCTAATCAATGTGACTCTTCAGCGGCTACTTTTCCGCTGAATGCCATTTTCACCCCTTCACACACACCACTTGCCGCAGTGTATACACCACTTCCACCAGCTCAGATTGCGCACTCATCACCGCATCAATGTCCTTATACGCCGACGGAATTTCATCAATCACATCCGCGTCTTTGCGACACTCCACGCCCTCAGTCTGCGCAATCTGATCCGCCACGGTGTAGCGTTTTTTCGCCTCAGTACGAGACAACACCCGCCCCGCCCCGTGCGAACATGAGCAAAACGACTGCTGATTACCCAACCCACGCACGATAAACGACTTTGCGCCCATCGAACCCGGGATAATCCCGTACTCACCCAACCGCGCCCGTACCGCGCCTTTACGCGTCACCAGCACCTCTTCCCCAAAATGCAGCTCACGATCCACGTAGTTATGGTGACAGTTGACCGCCTCCACGCGTGCCTCAAACGCCTTCGGGATGACTTTACGCAAGGCTTTCAGCGCATTTTCCATCATGATCTCACGATTGGTCATCGCAAAACGCTGCGCCCAACCGACCGCAAACCAATAATCATCAAAATGCTCAGTCCCCTCAGGAAAATACGCCAAGTCTTTATTCGGCAAATTAATAAAATGCCGTTGCATATCCTGCCGCGCCAACTCGATAAAGTGATTACCGATAGCGTTACCGACCCCACGCGACCCCGAATGCAGCATAATCCACACGTCATTATGCTCATCCAAGCACACCTCGACAAAGTGGTTGCCAGTCCCCAGCGTCCCCAAGTGTTTATGGTTGTTGGTATTTTTCAGCTTTGGATATTTGGCACAAATCAGCTCAAAATCCCCCACCAGACCTGCCCACGCTTGGTCGATTCGCTGGGCTGGATTTTCCCATGCACCATGATCACGGCCACGTCCTCGCGGCGTAAAACCGTGTGGAATGGCTTTTTCCAGCTCGGTACGCAATCCAGCTAGGTTATCTGGTAGATCGGTGGCGGTTAGGCTAGTTTTCACTGCCATCATCCCGCAACCAATATCCACGCCGACCGCCGCTGGAATAATCGCGCCTTTGGTGGGAATCACGCTACCGATGGTCGCACCGATGCCCACATGAACGTCTGGCATTACCGCCATCCATTTGTAAATAAATGGCATTTTGGCAGCTTTGGACAGTTGCTCTTTGGCTTTTTCATCGACAGGCACGCCTTGTGTCCACATTTTAATCGGCACACCGCCTTCGGGTTGGAAGATCTCGTGGCGGCGTTTTTCAACAATCAGGTCTTGCATGGCCATTTCCTCTATATCTGTATCATCAAAACGGTAAAACAGTGCATGCTCTGCACAACGGG